>JBDUCK010000004.1:0-30453 GCA_040003485.1 Ferruginibacter sp.
ATACTTTCCATACAAAATCAAGCCTCAAGATCTTAAAAATATTATCTATGCCCGTACCTAACTCGATATAAGTTTTGCCATTTAAAGTTTTAAAGTTATTACCTGAATTATTGAGTGCAGTATTTTCTTGATTCAGCGAACCCCAAAGAGTTTTTACATTCCAGAACTGCCGCCATTTTAATTTTCGGGTGAAACTGGTAAATCTAAAAATCCCTGAGCCAATATTATGCTCTACATTAATACCTGCATATCGATCGCTTAAATATTCAAACCGGCTCATCAGGTTAAAGGCGGCGGGGTTGTAATAATAGATATCATTTCCCGGGTGATTCTCCAGAAAAGTAAATGGTAGTGTTCCCTGGATTTTACCGGCATATACTTTATAAAAAAGAGTGCCTAATGGAGATACGTTTATATGTTCTTTTATAGAGGCTGAAACTTTCGTATAACGATAAGCACTTTTTGCTATTCCGGAAATGCCTTTTGCCAGTAGTATTTCTGCAACAGGATATTTGCTGCCCAAAGAATAACGGAAATAATCTCCTTCTACAAAATGCTCCTGGTAAGCAAACCGTAAGCGAAAGGCAGCTTCAAAATTAGTTAACGGCTGCTCTTTTGCATAAGTAATAAAGGGAAGATTAAGTAAAGGACTGTACTTGCGATGTACTAAAAATAATTCGCCGGAAAAACCTTTGCCAAATTCTTTAAATACTTCAAAACGGGTATCCTGCAGTTCAATAAATTTCCTGGTGATGCCGGGCTTGCGTATTGCAAGGGAAAAAATATTATCCTGGCTCACTTCCCCTACCTGGCTTATACCATTATCTAAATCTTTTGAAAAGGAGGCATGCAGGCGTAAACGGTTCGATGTTTTTTTCAGCAGCCAATAAGCTTCTGCCTGCCCTTTTAGTTTTTTGTCTTTGGTGCCGTAAGCAAGGTAAGTGTGTAAATATATTTTTTTATTAAAACCGGTATTAGTGCCCAGATCAAAACGGAAACGGGTGCCCTCCCAGGCATTACTACTAACCCAATTAAACCATGGGCCAAATTCTACATTGCCGTTATCAGTATACCCTGTAGCTAAAAATCTGAGCCTGCTTTGCAAATGCTGAAATTTAGGCATGCTCAGCAGTTTATCTATTGTTTTATAAATAGATTTTTCATTAACCGATAAAGTATCATGCCGCAGTTCAGCCCAACTGGAATCAGAATATTTATTTCCTCCTGGTGTAACTTTTATAAGCTCTTCCGGTATTTGATCTTTAAAAAGCCGGGTAATAGAATCACTGTTGATGACAATATTTTTATAAGAGGTAGATTTACGGCCAATAAGAGTTAGCGACTGTTTACCCAGTACCCTGAAATCGGCAAAAAATTTATCCCGGTTTAAAAAATATACACTGTCATTAACAGAAATAAATTCCTGGAAAATACTGATGCGGTCTATAAAATTTACGTTTGCATCTTTGGCCAGGTAAAGTGATATTTTCTGTATCTGGTAAGTCTGCGCAATTACCCAGGCATCACCTTCAAAAGTATTTTGGCCGGCACGCTTTGGCCTGAATAAAAAATGAAATGTTTTTTTGCCATTGATGATTTGTGTATCGGGTACAGAAAAGGTGTAATAGCTGTCTGCATTGTCATTAAAAGGGCCAATAAAATCCTTATCAATTACATTCACATAATTATCATAAACATTTACATTCTGATTCATAACGCCCAGCATTTTATTGATGCTTTCATTATTAAAACCTTTAGTCTTGCTGGCTTTTATAGTCTCTAAATATTTCTTTGAACTTTTCTGGTAAGCATAATCGCTGACACTTTCTAAAAGATAAGCTGGTAGAAAAGGCACATTTTCAGAGGTGCTGTCAATATTATTGAAAACAAAGGCAAACTGTTTTAGTAAAAAGTTTTTCTTTAATTTATCAGAATTGAAATTTTTAAAGTCAACTTCCAGTTTATTATAAGCTTCGTAACCAAAATTGGGTAAGTTGTAACGGTTATACTGCTTCTTTTTGCCCATTATTTTTCTCCATAAAAAAAGGCCTTTATTAAATTTTGCTTTTACAATTACTTCATTATTCAGGCCACCCCGTTGCATTAAAATGGTAATAGTTTTTTCGCCTTCTTTTGTATGGACCGGAAGCTTGAAAGTTTCATAACCCACATAAGATATTATGAGAGTGTCGTTAATAGCATTCCTTAAATTAAAAGAAAATTTACCTGCACTGTCAGAAGTTGTTCCCATGCCGGATTTTAGAAAATAAACAGAAGCATAACTGACGGGTTCTTTTGTATGGGCATCCTGAATTATACCGACGAGAGCCGTAGACTGTGCAAAAAGTTTTGCAGAGAAAAAAAATAAGAAAATAAGGGGGAGGTATTTTATGGAATTCAATTTTTTTTCAGGTAGGTTTTTAGCAACGAATGGTCAGGTGGAATTTAAAGCAAATGTAGACTAAGATATCAAAAAATTACTTTTTCTCTGCTAAGTGCTTTACCAGGCTTTCCAGTTCCTTTATTCTTTTTTCTAACTCCGGTAAGTTGCGGGTAAGGGCCTGGCTGCGTAATGCTGCGGTATAATCATAAGCCGGCGAACCAGTTACAGCACTGTTAGGGTGTTTAAGAGATTTGCTTACACCACTTTGGGCATTTATTTTACTACCATCTGCTATGGTTATATGACCCACAATACCGACCTGGCCACCAATCATTACATTGTTACCAATTTTTGTACTGCCACTCACACCGCTTTGTGCCGCCATTACACTATTATTACCAATCTCTACATTATGGGCAATTTGCAAAAGGTTATCCAGCTTAGCCCCGGATTTAATGAGGGTACTGCCGATGGTTGCACGGTCTATTGTAGTATTAGCGCCTATTTCCACCCCGTCTTCAATAATAACATTACCAATTTGAGGAACTTTTTTAAGACTTCCATCCTGCTGTGGGGCATAGCCAAAACCATCACTGCCTATAACGGTACCTGCATGTATGGAAGCATTTTTACCAATAATACAGTCATGATAAATTTTTACTCCTGCATGAATAATTGTTTTATCTCCAATGCTAACATTGTTACCTATATAAGTACCTGGAAAAATTTTTACATCATTGCCAATCATAACATTTTCCCCCAGGTATGCAAAGGCGCCGATAAAAACATTATCACCTGTTTTGGCGCTGGCATGTATGTAAACGGGTTGTTGAATGCCGGTAAGCTGCTGTGTTTTTATTTCCTGGTATTTGGATAGCAGGGTGGCAAATGCAGTATAAGCATCCGGTACACGGATAAGTGTAGCCGAAACGGGTTGCCTTAACTGCTGGGCATTGTTGATGATAATAATAGAAGCCTTTGTTGAATATAAAAAATCCTCATATTTTGGATTGGCTAAAAAAGTAAGCTGGCCTTGTTGAGCTTCTTCTATTTTACCAAAAGAACCAACAATTGTTTCTATATTGCCTTCTACCTTGCCGGTTATAATGATTGCTATTTGCGCTGCGCTGAATTGCATAGTTTTCTTGAGCTTTAGCCTTTACGGTTAGCCTTAGCAAATTATTCTGTTGTGATAACCCAATCTATAATGACTAAGCCTTACAGTATTTTTAGCTAACAGCTATCTTAAATAACAAATGTAATATTTTTTAACCTTGCCTTTAAGGTTTTCATTTATAAGCGCATTATCCACTTCAGAAATATCTTTTACGGTTCCGTCTTTAAAAAGAATATGTATATGTTCATCTTCAAAATTATACGTGCTGCTGCTGGCTTCACCTGTAAATGCCAGCCAGCTTGCATCCTGCTCACTTATATTTAATTTGCTTACAATGGCTGCCTTTTTTTCTGCCAGTAAGGTTTCATCAACAGGTGTTGAAAAATATTTTACTTTCAATAAATTTCTGTCAATAATTCCGCTGCATAGAGTAGATAATACAATATCCGGATGGATGCACCAACCTTTAATAGCCATCACTACATCAAAATCGTCAATGTTGCAAAACTGTTGCAGGGTAATATTTTTGATCTCTTCGTTAATGAAACTGTTTAAGGGTTCCTGGCAAACTGCCTTTACCAATTTTGCCCGTTTAACAATACGCTGCAGCATTTGTTCGGCACTTAATACCGTTTTATGCAGGTACACCTGCCAATACATAAGCCTGCGTGCCACTAAAAATTTTTCTATAGAATAAATTCCTTTTTCTTCTACCATCAACTCCCCGTTATGCACGGTAAGCATTTTTAAAATACGGTCGTAACCAATAGCACCTTCATTTACACCAGTAAAAAAACTATCCCTGGTAAGATAATCCATGCGGTCCACATCCAGTTGCCCGGTTACCAGTTGATGTAAAAATTGTTTAGGATAAATATCTGTAAAAATATCCAGTGCCATCTGCAGTCTACCGTCAAACTGAATATTTAGTTCTTTTATCAGGAGCAAAGAAATTTCTTCATGATGCATACCCTCTATCAGTACATTTTCCAATGCATGGGAAAAAGGACCGTGACCTATATCATGCAAGAGGATTGCAATTTCAGCTGCCTGTTGTTCTTCATTTGTTATTTCTATTCCTTTTATTTTTAATTCATTTAAAGCGCTGCACATTAAATGATAAGCACCTAAAGAATGATGCAGCCTGGTGTGGACCGCTCCCGGATAAACTAAATAGGCCATTGCCATTTGATTTATACGGCGCATCCGCTGGTAGTAAGGATGAGAAATAACCTGGTTGATGAGATCATCATCAATGGTTATAAAACCATAAACAGGATCGTTAATTATTTTATGAAACGGCATTTTATTTTTATAAATTATGTGAAGTCCACCAGCTTAAATTTCTATTTCAAACAAACTTAAACTAATAGCACTATAATGTTTTGGTAAGTCTGCAGTTTTGGACGGCGTTGTAATACCCAAAAAATTAAAGCCACATTTTGTATAGTATACAATCAATTTTTCGTTGTCACCCCAGGTATCGATGCGTATAAATTTTTTACTATTTTGCCTGCCAAACTTTTTTGCCCAATCTATAATATCCATCACATAATTTTTACCCCTGAAAAGTGGATTAGTAACAATTCGATGCAGGTAAATAGAGGGATCTCTATCTTTTTCTTCCCAAATAAACGGGTCGTTATAAGTTGTTGCAAAAATGCAAAGGATATTATTATCGCTGTCAATTATTTTCCATTGCCTGCTTTCCAGTATTTCATTTTTTACCATGTCTGCATCAAATGCCTGCCAATGCTTATTGAATTTTAATTTTTGGTAAGCCACGGCTTCATCATATAATTTAAAAATTGCTTCGGTATCTTCAGGTGTACTGTTTATAATGTTCATGGATGGCTACCTTCAATTGTTAAAAGTTGTACAAAGTGTTGCAAAGCTACTAAGCTTGGGCGTAAAAAATTAAATTTGTACGAATGACTCAACAGCGTTAAAAACAAACACAGTAACTAAAATTAAAAAAACAATCTTCTTTATTAGCTCTTATTGCGATAAAGGCAAAACAATAAATATGAGTTTAGCAAAAATACTTTGGGTAGATGATGAGATAGACAGCCTTACATCGCAAATAATGTTTTTAGAAAATAAGGGTTATGAAGTAGCAACCAAAACCAATGGCTTTGATGCCGTGGAATTTATAAAAGAAAATATTGTAGATGTTGTTTTGATGGACGAGAGTATGCCAGGTATTACTGGTTTGCAAACTTTGCAACAGATCAAAGAGATAAATAATAATTTGCCGGTAGTATTAATTACAAAAAACGAAGCAGAAAATTTAATGGATGAAGCTATCGGCAGCCAGATAAGTGATTACCTGATAAAGCCTGTAAACCCAAACCAGGTTTGGCTTAGCTTAAAAAAATTAATTGACAATAAAAGGCTGGTGGCAGAAAAAACCACTTCAGCTTACCAGCAGGAATTCCGCAGTTTATTTACCACCCTGAATGATAACCTGGATTATAATGGATGGATGGATATTTATAAAAAATTAGTGTACTGGGAACTGGAAATGAAGAAGAGTGACAGCCCGGAAATGCAGGAAGTTTTTCAAACGCAAAAGCAGGAGGCCAATACCGAATTTTTTAAATTCATCTCGAGAAATTATGCTTCATGGGTTTCGCCAAAAAGTAATGACGGCCCCATAATGAGCCACACACTTTTAAAATATAAAGTGTTGCCGCATCTTGAAAAAGGCAGGCCTTTGTTTTTTATTTTGATTGATAATTTGCGGTTTGATCAATGGAAAACTATACAGCCAATGTTCGCAGAAAGTTTTCGCATTCAGGAGGAAGAAACCTTTTATTCTATTTTACCAACGGCTACACAGTATGCCCGTAATGCAATATTTGCAGGCATGTTACCCATCGATATAGAAAGGCAATTTGCCAAAGAATGGAAAAACGATGATGAAGAAGGTGGGAAAAATTTATTTGAAGAAGATTTTTTACGAGCGCATTTAAAAAGGCTTGGTAAGGGAGACCTGAAAGTCTCTTACACAAAAATTACCAATAATCATGATGGCCAAAAGCTGGTGGATAACATGCATAATTTTCTTGATAATGATCTGAATGTGATCGTTTACAATTTTATAGATATGCTGAGCCATGCCCGTACAGAAATGGAAGTTTTAAAAGAACTGGCGGGTGATGAGACAAGCTACAGAAGTATTACCCAGAGCTGGTTTGAGCACAGCCCGTTGCACCAGGCGTTAAAAAAAGTAGCAGAAAAAAAGATGACTTTGATTGTAGCTACAGACCATGGTACTACAAGAGTAAAAACGCCGGCCAAGGTTATTGGTGATAAGCAAACGACGGCTAACCTTAGGTATAAACATGGCCGTAATCTTAATTACGAAGCAAAAGATGTTTTGGCATTCCGGGACCCCAGGGAAGCTGGCTTGCCCGTTCCTAATGTAAATTCCACCTTCATTTTTGCAAAAGGCGACTTGTTCTTATGCTATCCCAATAATTATAATCATTTTGTAAATTATTACCGTAATACTTTTCAGCATGGAGGTATAAGCCTGGAAGAAATGATAGTACCGGTTATCCGGATGACGAATAAGTAGAGAAATCATGCCCCTCCGCCCCTAAACAGGAACCTGGGCCACAATATTGTGAACTGATTTTTTATGGTTGAAATTTTATTTCACAAGTTGTTGAAAAGCTTATTTTTTAGTCAACCTCAAAATAAGGAAATTGCATTTAATTTAAAAAGAGCCAAAAGCCCCTTCAGGGGTTTGGGGCATTGATTGGGGTATGAAATTTACACAAAACACTTTAGATAAAATTGAAAAAATAATAGAAGAAAGTGGATATGTTATCCGCTACGAAAGAGGTACGTTTCAAAGTGGCTATTGCATTCTCCAGGAAAAAAAAGTAGTTGTGTTGAACAAATTTTTTCAAACTGAAGGACGCATAAATACGCTTATAGATTTAATTCCACAGCTTAATATAAATTTTGATGCGCTTACACATGAAAGCCAGAAATTATATTCGGAGCTTTTAAAGGCTACTCCCATTTCAGGATAGTATTTTTAATTTCGTGAATACATGCAGCTTTTTAAATTGACTATATTTTTGCAGTAAGCATTACCAGTGATACATTGACTAATAATCCCCTCTTCCGGGTAGTTTATTTTCTTATTCCTTATTTTTACTTCTTATTTTTTATATATGATTTGCCCGCCGCTCACAATAACTTTTCTTGGTACCGGTACAAGTAGCGGAGTGCCGATGATCGCCTGCGATTGTGAAGTGTGTACTTCTACCGATAAAAAAGATAAGCGGCTTAGAAGTAGTATCCTGGTGGAAAGTGCTTCTACTATTATCGTGGTGGATACCACACCAGACTTCAGGTACCAGATGCTAAGGCAAGAAGTAAAAAAATTAGATGCCATTTTATTTACACATTCACACAAAGATCATATTGCCGGCCTGGATGACATCCGGGCATTTAATTTTTTTAGTAAAACTGCTGTAAATGTATTTGCAGATGAACTTACACAGCGGTCGTTAAAAAATGAATTCCATTATATTTTTGCTGAGCATAAATATCCCGGGATACCCGAAATAAATTTGCATGAAATAAAATCTGATACTTTTATGATTGGGGATATCCCGGTAATGCCAATAAAAGTGTGGCATCTGAATATGCCTGTGCTTGGGTTCAGGTTTGGTGATTTTACGTATATAACTGATGCCAACAGGATAGAAGAGGCAGAAAAAGAAAAAATAAAAGGCAGTAAAATTTTGGTGCTGAATGCCTTACGGCAAAAAAAGCATATCTCTCATTTTAATCTGCAGGAAGCAATTGATTTAGGCGATGAGTTAAAAATTCCGCAAACCTATTTTACACATATTAGCCACCAACTTGGCAGGCACCAGGATGTAAACAGTCTATTGCCTGCCGGTAAAGCACTGGCTTATGATACGCTCCGGTTAAGCGGGGCATAAATACCTATTGTGGGTATTGCAAAATTTTCTGTTAATAATTAATTTAGTATAGACTAAAAGCTATGCTAAAAAAAGACCAGCACAATTACCTGAATTTTACCCGGAAAGAAAAGAACGGGATCATTGCTATACTTGCAGCAGTGCTGCTGTTTTTATTAATTCCTTTTCTATACCCATTTTTCTTTACCACACAAAGTATTGCAACTACTGATTATACAAAAGCCCTGGATAGCCTTAGAATTTTAAAAGCTGACAGCAATAAGATTTTTTACAAACGAAATTATAATGACAATAAATATCACAGTAATTACAAAACTGCTAACAGCAATTTTAATAGTCCAATAAAGGGCGAATTATTTTATTTTGATCCCAACAGCTTGCCTGTAGAAGGATGGATACGAATGGGAGTAAAAGAAAAAACAGCAAACACTATACAAAATTATTTGTCTAAAGGCGGGAAATTCCGTCAGCCAGAAGATATCAAAAAAATATGGGGCTTACGGCCAGACCTGCTTGAAAGAATAATCCCTTATGTAAGAATAGCACAACCAAATAGCTCCACTCAACAATACGAAAACAAAATTTACCCGGGTTATGAAAAGAAAATTTACGAGAAAAAAGTAATTCATTCCATAGATATTAACCAGGGAGATTCCCTTGCTTATCTTTCTCTGCCGGGTGTTGGCCCTTCGTATGCCAGGCGCATTATTAATTTCAGGAATAAACTGGGCGGCTTCTATTCTATCCACCAGGTGAGCGAAACCTTTGGGTTACCCGATAGCACTTTCCAAAAAATTAAACCGTTATTATTAATTTCAAATGAGCCAGTAAAAAAAATAAATATTAATACTGCTACGCAGGATGAAATGAAAGCTCATCCCTACATCAGGTATCAACTGGCAAATCTGTTGCTGCAATTCCGAACTCAACACGGTGCTTACAAAAGCATTGATGAAATAAAAAAAATAATGATCGTTAATGATGAATTGTTCAATAAAATTTCTCCTTACTTGACAGTTGAATAAAATATATACTAACATGCATTAGTATTTTTAATTCGTTAATTTTGCAACCTCAACCGATAGTTGCTATTATGAATTTTACACAAAACGAACTTACCCAGCAGGTAGCCCAGTCTGCAAAAGATTTTGCGCTGCAATATATAAAACCGCATTTAATGGAGTGGGATGAAAGCCAGGAATTTCCCCTGCATATATTTAAAGAGATGGGCAAACTTGGCTTGATGGGAGTATTGATTCCTGAAGCTTATGGCGGCACAGGCCTTGGGTATTTTGAATACAGTGCAGTAATTCAGGAAATAGCAAAAGTCTGCGGTTCTATAGGCTTATCACTGGCGGCACATAATTCCTTATGCAGTGGCCATATTCTCAACTTTGGAAACGAAGCACAGAAACAAAAATATTTATCCAAACTTGCGTCGGCAGAATTTCTCGGCGCCTGGGGATTAACAGAGCCTAACACAGGCAGCGATGCCGGTAATATGAAAACTACCGCAGTAAAAGAGGGCAACAACTGGGTAATTAATGGCACTAAAAGCTGGATAACACACGGTAAAAGTGGTGATGTTGCTGTAGTGGTTTGCCGCACAGGAGAACCAAGGGCAAAAAATAATTCTACTGCGTTTATTGTAGACCGTAATACTGCAGGTTTTAATGCCGGCAAGAAAGAAAATAAACTGGGTATGCGTGCCAGTGAAACTGCAGAGATGATCTTTGATAATTGCATTGTTCCTGATGAGCAGAGAATGGGGGAAGTTGGCTCAGGGTTCAAACAATCAATGAAAGTATTGGATGGCGGCAGAATTTCAATTGCCGCATTAAGCCTTGGCATTGCCAAAGGCGCTTACGAAGCTTCAGTGCAATATGCAAAAGAGAGACACCAGTTTGATCAGCCGATTGCTAATTTCCAGGGTATTTCATTTAAACTGGCAGATATGGCTACAAAAATAACCTGCGCAGAATTGCTCATAAACCAGGCATGCGATTTAAAGATGAAAGGCTTACCAATGACGAAGGAAGCCGCCATGGCAAAGTATTATGCAAGCGAAATATCAGTAGAGATAAGTACAGATGCGGTGCAGATCTTTGGCGGTTATGGTTATACCAAAGATTACCCAGTAGAAAAATTTTACAGGGACAGCAAATTATGCACCATCGGTGAGGGTACAAGCGAAATTCAAAAACTCGTAATCAGCAGGGAAGTTTTGAAGTAATTGAAAGCATAGGTTGAATATATTGTCCGGCAAAAGCCGGACCTTTTTATAGATTAATAATGAAATTTTAAATATTGCAAAATAGCTACTAATAAAAAAAGCCATCGGCAACGATGGCTTTTTTTGCATTCATTCAATTGATTTAAATTTCTTTATTGCCACCAAATAATCCGCTCAATTTATCTTTTGCATTATCATATAAATCTTCAGCTTTGTGTGCGGTATTTTTTGCAAAGTCTTCTACTTTTTGGCCTGTTTCTCCAGGTATTACATCACTTATTTTATCAAAAACACTTGGGCTAGAACGAGGTTCTGCATGCATGGTAATGGGCGCAGCTGCACTTTCTGCAAACAGGTTATCTACGGCGCCAGCCATCATTGGAAATTTTTCTTTTACAAAATCTTTAATCGTTTCAAGAGCCTTATTTGCCTGGTCTGCAGTTATGCCTGCTTTTTCTGTCAGGCGGGTTACTAATTCTTGCATAGTTTTTAGTTTATAAGTTATGGAAATGCAAATATGCTTTTTATTTTAAATTAATAAAAGTTTTGCAGGGTAAAAAATGTTAATCAATAATTAAACCGCTATTCGCTTTTGTAAAAGTTTATTAAAAATAAACAGTATAAGAGTGCCCTTCCTTCGTCAGGATAAACTGTGGCAAGAATGGCCATCATTACTACAAATGCTGGCTACAAAAAATAATCCATGTAATCTCCGCTCTCTATACAGTATGAGTTTTTATTTTAGCGGCTGAAGAGTTTAGTCTGTATCGTACCTATCTACCCTTTCGATCCCCGGCAATTCAAGTAATTCGGTTACTAAGTTTTCTAACTCTTCTTTATCATGTACAAACACTCTTACATTGCCTTCAAAAATCCCATCTTTAGCCTCAATAGTCATGGCAGAAATATTCACTTTTAATTCTCCGCTGATAAGGTTTGTTATTTTATGAATAACACCAACATCATCAAGGCCAATAATTTTTAAACCTGTAAGAAATGAAATTTCTTTGTTCTTTGCCCATTTTGTTTTCACAACTCTGTGCCCGTAATTGGCCAGCAGCCTGGCGGCATTCGGGCAATTTGTCCGGTGAATTTTTAACCCTTCTCCTGTTGTTACAAAGCCAAACACATCATCGCCGGGTATTGGCTTGCAGCAGTTAGCAAGCGTGTACATTATACGATCGCTGCTTTCTCCAAAGATGATAAGTTCTGCATCCTTTTTATCATGCGGTTTATTGGCCGGGTCGTATTCCGGTTTTGACTCTATAATTTTTACCGGTTTCGGCGAAAGTAATTTATCCCCATGTACGGTAAAATCTTTTAGATCTTTTAAGTCTAATTTTTTTGTAGCAATTTCATAAAGCAGGTCAAGGGTACTGTGTATTTTATAATGCTGGCAAAGCTCTTCCATATTTGCAATACTCATTACAGCGCCTATGCCTTCCAGTTTGCGTTGTAAAATATATTTACCATCTTCTGCAATGGTTCTTTTCTCTTCTTTTAAAGTGTCTTTTATTTTGGTTTTTGCCTTGCTGGTTACCACATAGTTCAGCCATTCTGCATTAGGCTTTTGTTTTGCACTTGTAATAATCTCTATCTGGTCGCCGCTGCGTAATTTATAACTTATGGGTACCAGTTTATGATTTACTTTGGCGCCAATACATTTGGTGCCCACGGCAGTGTGTACACTAAATGCAAAGTCAAGAGCCGAAGCGCCAATGGGCAACATTTTTACATCGCCCTTGGGCGTATAAACATAAATTTCTTCTGTTAAAAAAGAGGTTTTAAAATCCTGCAGAAAATCCATCGAATTGCTGTCATTACTGCTAAGTGCTTCCCTGATCTGGTGAAACCATTTATCAAAACGGCTTTCATCACTGGTACCTTCTTTATATTTCCAATGGGCGGCCAGGCCTTTTTCTGCAATTTCATTCATACGCTTGGTGCGTATCTGTACTTCTACCCATTTGCCTTGTGGCCCCATAACGGTGGTATGTAGTGCTTCGTAGCCGTTACTCTTTGGGTTGCTAAGCCAGTCTCTAAGCCGCTCGGGGCTGGGGTTGTAAGCATCGGTGATAATGCTGTAAACTTTCCAGCAATCTTCTTTTTCTTTTTCCTGCGGTGCATTTACAATGATGCGGATGGCAAACAGGTCATAAACCTCTTCAAATGCCACGCCTTTCTTTTTTATTTTACTCCAGATAGAGTGTATGCTTTTTGGCCTGCCATGTATCTCAAAATCGAATCCTGTTTTTTCTAATTTATCTTTTATGGGGCGGATAAAATCATTTATATACCGGCTTCTTTCTCTTTTGGTATCCTGTAATTTTTGAGCAATAAAACGGTAGGTATCCGGCTCCATGTATTTCATGGCCAGGTCTTCCATTTCTGTTTTTATATTGTAGAGGCCCATGCGGTGGGCAAGCGGTGCATATACATAAACAGTTTCAGAAGAAATTTTTAATTGCTTCTCCCTCTTCATGCTGTCCATCGTACGCATGTTGTGCAGCCGGTCAGCAAGCTTTATCAGTATTACCCGTGGGTCATCTGTAAGGGTTAGTAAGATCTTTTTAAAATTCTCTGCCTGTTGAGAAATGTTGGCATCCATCACCGTAGATATCTTGGTAAGGCCATCTACAATTTTGGCAATCTCGGGGCCAAATTCCCGCTGTACATCGTCTAATGTAACATCGGTATCTTCTACGGTGTCGTGTAACAGGGCACAAATGGTACTACGTATGCCGAGGCCAATTTCTTCTACACAAATTTTAGCCACCGCCAGCGGATGTAAAATATATGGTTCGCCACTTTTGCGGCGCATAGTTTTATGTGCTTCCACGCTTATTTCAAAAGCACGGCGCAGCAGTATTTTATCGCCTGGTTTTAATTTTGTTTTTAAAACCCGGAGCAAAGCTTTGTATTGCCGGAGAATTTCTTTTTTTTCTTCTTCTTCAGTAAAGTTGTAGGTAGATATAGTTTCTGTTGCCTGCATGAGTAACTACGAATTTACTGTAAAAATTTTAAAGAAATTGAAACAAGCGGGGCTGTAAGCATCATTTCATTATGCAGCCATTATCTCGCTATCCGCTATACCTCCGCCCGCCTGCAGAAGCAGGGCTGCGGTCCCGCTGCCATCGGGCAGCCATTCGGTAACATATCATTTTTCAGGGGCATAGATGAAGGATTAGCTTTTGTAATTTGTTTTAAAATGGCTTTATTTTTTTGAATAAAACCCTTACTTTTGCCACCCGTTTGCGGATATGGCGAAATTGGCAGACGCACCAGACTTAGGATCTGGCGCCGCAAGGCATGTAGGTTCGACCCCTATTATCCGCACGTAAGTAGGTTGATAAGTGGAAGGTGAAAATGTTAGCAGCTTCCTGTTATCATTGAGCGTTCTTCTTATCAACTTATTTTTTATCAACTTGTCAATCTTTTACAATGGCTACAATAGCAAGAGAAAATCTGAGTTTATTAAACGATAAACTAACCGTTAAAATAAGTAAAGAAGATTACCTGCCTTCTTTTGAAAAAAAATTAAAGGAATACAGTAAAACTGCCAACATCCCGGGGTTTAGAAAAGGTATGGTGCCTGCCGGCATGATAAAAAAAATGTATGGGGCAGGTATTTTCTCTGATGAAATACTTAAGGGAGTAGAAAAAGAATTATACACTTATTTAAATACAGAAAAGCCTGAAATATTTGGCCAGCCATTACCATTGGAAACGGAGATGAGCAAAATGGATTTTAATAATCCGGCAGATTATGAATTTGCTTTTGAAATAGGGCTTAAGCCTGCGTTTAAAATGGCTGATCTAAGCAAAACAAAACTTACCCGGTATAAAGTAACGGTTACTGATGCAATGGTAAATGAAGAAATAAGCCGGATGCAGATAAAAGCCGGTAAAATGACGGAGCCTGAAGTGGTGGATAATGAAGAAAATGTATTGAATGTTTTATTTACAGAATCAGATGAAAGTGGTATTGCCATAGAAGGCGGCATAGAAAAAGAAAATTCTGTATTGCTAAAATATTTTATTCCCTCTATGCAAAAGCAACTGATGGGTAAAAAAAATGGTGACAGTTTTGTATTTCAGTTAGAGCAAACATTTGAAGGAGATAAACTGGAAATGATGTTGCAGGATCTTGGCTTTGAAAAAAATGATAAGGAAGCAGCAAAAAAATTCTTTAAACTGGAAATAGTAAAAATAGGCCTGGTTGAAAAAAGAGAAATGAATGAAGAGTTCTTCAATGAAGTATACCCGGGGAAAGAAATTAAAACTGAAGAAGAACTTAGAGCAAAGCTTACAGAAGAAATTCAGCAATACTGGGATGCACAAAGCCGTAACCAGTTGCAGGATCAGTTGTACCATTATATGCTTGACGAAACAAAAATGGAATTTCCAGAAACGTTTTTAAAACGCTGGTTGCAAACAGGTGCAGAGCAACAGAAAACGGCGGAGCAGGCAGAGACTGAATTCCCGGCTTTCAGCAGTCAGCTGAAATGGACCTTGATCAGCGATCGTATTATTACAGAAAATAAACTGGAAGTGAGTAACGAAGAACTTAGGGAGCACATGAAAATAGAAGTAATGCGTTATTTTGGCCAGATGAATATGGGCCAGGATATGAGTTGGTTAGACAGTTATATGGATCGCATGATGAAGGACGAAAAGCAGGTGGATGCAACTTATCGTCGGTTAATAACGGAGAAATTATTTGGTTACGTAGAGGGGCAGGTAATAGCAACAGAAAAGAACGTTACCGGCGAAGAACTGACTGCTATGCAGCATAATCATCAGCATTAATCTTTAAATAAAGCACAATATATTTTAATAAGAAGCCCTTGAATTTTCAAGGGCCTTTTTTATAATTTTATCTCTTCATCACTATCATCAAAAAATCTAAATTCTGTAAGATGATAATTTGAGTTGGATTTTACTTTTACTTTTTGTTTGTATTTCCAGCTCCATTTTCTGCGGCGGCTGGGAAACCCTGCAGTAAGATAAGTATATACAATGGGGTGCACTTCTATAGTGAGCCCTTTATGTTTCTGCATAATTAAGTAGCTGAGATTTTTGGCTATCTCATCTTCTAAAATTAAGGTAGAAGAAATTTTTCCCGTACCATTGCAGCTTGGGCAAACCTCGCTGGTGTTTATATTCATCTCCGGCTTCATGCGCTGCCGGGTTATTTGCATTAAACCAAATTTGGTGATAGGAAGCACCGCATGCTTTGCTCTATCCGGCCGCATATAATTATCCATGGCATCTGCCAATCTCTTCTTATTATCCATCAACTTCATGTCAATGAAATCTACTATAATAATACCGCCCAGATCTCTAAGACGTAGCTGCCGGGAAATTTCTTCTGCTGCTTCCAGGTTGGTTTCCAGCGCATTCTGCTCCTGGTTATTGCTAACACTTTTGTATCCGCTGTTTACATCAATTACATGCAACGCTTCTGTATGTTCAATAATTAAATAAGCCCCACTTGGCAGGTTTACGGTTTTGCCAAAAGCAGCTTTCACCTGTTTGGTGATGCCGTAATTATCAAATATCGGGGCTTCATTATTAAAGTAAGAAACAATATCTGTCTTATCCGGCGCAATGCGTTGAATATAATTTTTAGTATCGTTATAGATTGTTTTATCGTTCACCACAATGCGGTTAAAATCTTCATTCAGCAAGTCCCGGAGTATGCTGTTCGTTTTACCCTGCTCACTTAAAATCTTTGCAGGAGGCACTGCCGCTTTCAGATTTTTTTGAATAGTACTCCAGGTTGCCTGCAGGCTTAATAGATCTTCATGGAGATCTGCTGTATGTTTTCCTTCTGCAGCAGTACGCACAATTACCCCCAGATTTTTAGGCTTAATGGCTTCTATTATTTTTTGTAATCTTTTTCGTTCATCAGACGAGTGAATTTTACGGGAAACGGCAACGATATCATTAAAAGGAGTAACTACTACATACCTGCCGGGTAAAGAAAGCTCACAGCTGAGGCGTGGCCCTTTTGCAGCAATGGGCTCTTTTAAAATCTGTACTAAAATGTTGGGGCGGCCATTAAGGACCTCTGTAATTTTACCGGTTTTAATTATTTCCGGCTCTACTTTAAATTTCGCAAAATCAAACCCTTCTTCTGATTTTTCATTTACAGATTGGTTAGTAAATTTAAGAATAGATTTTACATAAGGGCTTAAATCGGTGTAATGCAGAAACGCATCTTTCTCAAAACCTACATCAATAAAAGCGGCGTTAAGCCCGGGAATCAGCTTTTTCACCTTACCGAGGTAAACATCTCCCACAGCAAAACTTGCATCAACCTTTTCGCTGTGCAGTTCTACCAATTTTTTATCTTCCAGCAAGGCAATTTCTACACCTTGCGGGGCTACATTAATAATTAATTCCTTGGTCAAGCGTAAATATTTTGTAAGACATATACATCACGGAAGGAAAAAATAAAAGGCATAATAAAACTATAGCTTAATAAGGGTAGTTATATTATGCATTCATTAAAGGCACAGGCATGAGCATACCTGTACCGGTTATAAAAAGAAATTATTTCTTCTTATGACGATTCTTTCTTAAACGTTTTTTACGCTTGTGAGTAGCTATTTTATGACGTTTTCTTTTTTTACCACAAGGCATATCTAGTCTTTTTTGTGTATGAAAAATTATTTTTAAATTATGTTGTATTCTTTTATTTCAGCAATTTTATACGGTTATCTACCTCCTGAGTGTAATGCGTATTGTTAGCAAGGCGTTTACTTATATTATACCATTTTATCGCTTCTTCTTTCTCTCCCACGGCAGCATAAGTATCTGCCAAAAAAGCAATAGCTTCTAAATTGGCAGGCTGGGCTGCAACTACTTTTTTAAGTCTTTCCAGGGCTTTATCATATTGCCCTGAAACGGCACCACCGACCCCAAGCACAAACTGCGCCTTCATGTTAGTAGAATCCTTCCTTACTACTGCCAGTAGCTGCTGTATACCCTTCATGGTTTCCTGAGGGTTTCCACTTCTGCCCTTGCCGTAAACATAACAACTACCCAATCCGATTTTTAAATCGTCATTATCAGGGTTTAATTGTATTGCTTTTTCAAATAACTGTATTGCTTCTGTAGTTTCCCAGTTTAATTTAGCCTCATCCTGTTCCTGCCGTAGGTTGTCTAAAAATAATTGGGCTGCGAAGGTGAGGTTTTTTTCTGAATTATCCAACTTAGATGCCTCTGAAATGTAAAAAGCATAGGGTTCAAATAACTTAATACTGTCTTTCCAGAAGTTTGCTAAGCTAAAATTGGCTTTTACCTGTTGGGCGGCTACATCTCCACGGCTAATCCCATTTTCTAATTTGCTTACATAAATTGCCTGTACCGGAGGTAATTTGGCCTTAGCATTGGTAATAAATTGTTGAATATCAAAGGCAGCAACGGTTTTAGATGAAACTTCCGGGGCTGTTTTTTTTAATGCCGCAGTAGGGCTAAAGAAAAAAAGTGTGGTTACCAGTATTACTCCTATCGCTCCTAATAAAATTTGTTTTTTCACAAAAATAATTTGAGCTGCAAAGGTAAGTTAGTCTTCGGGTTCATTTTTAAAAGAGGGTTCTTCTTTTATGTGTGGAGACGATTTTATTTCATGTACAAACTCTTTTGCCGGCTTAAAAGCAGGTATGAAATGTTCCGGGATAGACACAGCAACATTTTTTTTAATATTTCTCCCGATTTTAGCCGCCCTTTTCTTTATTATAAAACTTCCAAATCCCCTTATATAGAGGTTTTCGCCACTTGTAAGTGTTGTTTTAATTTCTTTAAACATTGTTTCAAGTGTAACTAATACGTCAACTTTTGGGATGCCTGTTTTATCAGAAATTTTACTGATGAGGTCTGCTTTTCTCATACAATAGTTTTTAGAAAAGTAAGGTACAAAAACCTGTCCAAAATTCCAAACAAGCGGGTGATAATCAATAGGTTTGCAAAAGAATACTTTTACCAGATGAAAAAAAACCAGCTGAATATCTTTTTTTCTTCCAGTTTGATGCATTGGAATGCGACACTGAATAAAAGATTAATGCCCTGGAAAGGGGAAACAGATGCTTACAAAATATGGTTAAGCGAAATTATTTTACAACAGACAAGAGTAGAGCATGGCTGGGACTATTATAACAGGTTTGTAAAAAAATATCCTACAGTAAAAAAATTAGCAGACGCAAAAGAATCAGATGTATTTAAACTTTGGGAAGGGCTGGGATATTATTCCCGCTGTAAAAATCTAATTGCTTCTGCAAAATTTATTGCGAAAGAATTGAATGGGAAATTCCCCGGCACTTATTCAGCTATATTAAAATTAAAAGGTGTAGGGCCATATACCGCCGCCGCAATTGCCTCTTTTGCTTTTAACCAACCTTATGCTGTGGTTGATGGAAATGTATCCAGGGTACTGGCCCGTTTTTTCTCTATTGACTTAGCCATTGATAGTACTGGTGGCAAATCTTTTTTTGCAGGGTTAGCGCAGGAATTACTGGATGAGCCAAATGCCGGCTTGTATAACCAGGCCATTATGGATTTTGGTGCTACTATTTGTAAACCCCGGTTGCCATTATGTTCTATATGTATATTGAAAAAGAAATGTAAGGCTTTTAGGAAGGGTTTAGTAAATGTGCTGCCCGTAAAAGAAAAAAAAATCGTCAAAAAACAAAGATGGTTTTATTATATTATTGCAGAGAGGCAGCAGAAATTTTATATAAAAAAAAGAACGGCTAAAGATATCTGGCAAAACTTACACGAATTTATTTTAATAGAAGAAAATACAAAACTTACAAACAACCAGGTCTTTGGTACCGATATTTTCAGGCAGGTTGCCGGGATAGATTATACAGTTGAAAGTGTTTCTGAATTTTATACCCAACAACTAACGCATCAAACCATTCACGGCTGCTTTATTCACATTAAAATTGCGCAAAAGCCTGGTTTAGCCGACTACATGTTTTTGACAAGTGATGAACTCAGTTTTTTGGCATTTCCAAAATTCATAAATAATTACCTTAGGCAACCCGAAAACCCTGTTTCAATAGCATACCATTTGTGAGATAAAATGTATCTTTAAATTTGTTACAGCGCTACCAGAAACAAGAATAAATTTAAAAACTAAAAATAATATGAGAGGCGTAAACAGGGTAATGCTGATTGGCAATTTGGGAAAAGATCCTGACATTCAATTTTTGGAAGGCAATATCGGCGTAGCAAAATTTTCTTTAGCTACCACAGAAACCTATAAGGACAGAAGTGGTAAATTAATTTCTCAAACAGAGTGGCATACAGTAGTATTATGGAGAGGTCTCGCAGAACTTGCACAAAAATACCTTCACCGGGGCAGCCTTGTTTATATAGAAGGGCGTTTAAAAACACGAAGCTGGGAGGATAAAGAAGGCAATAAAAAATTTGCAACTGAAGTAGTAGGGGATAATCTTATTATGCTTGATAAAAGGAATGAAGCAGGAACCGGGCAGGCAGGAGATGATATTGATAATAGTGGTGGTGAAGAATTACCGCCCATGGCAGAAGAGGGTGGAGATGAAAGGTTGCCTTTTTAGTTTTTTAATATTTTATCCGTTAAAATGCGGATAAGTTTTTTCATATAAATAAACTGTTTTGTACTACCATCAGGTACTTTTATTTTTCAATATTTTTTTATCCTTATTAGTGGCTTTAACTCCCACGGCAGTAGCTATACTTATTTTTGTTTTGGCATTTTTATTCCTACTCTCTTTTTTAGTAGCAGGTAGCGAAATTGCCTTTTTTTCGTTAAATACAAAAGATATTAATGTTCTAAAAACAAGGCGCCAGCCTTCGTTCCGGCGGATTGTAAATTTACTTGAACAACCTAAGACTTTATTAGGGGCTATGCTTATAACTAATAGTTTTGTAAATATCGGTATCATATTAATTTCCAATATTCTTATTGATAACTGGCTGATTGGTTTTGAATATTCATTTTGGGCAGAATTTCTTATTAAAGTTTTATCAGTAACTTTTTTACTGGTATTGTTTGCAGAAGTACTTCCAAAAGTTTGGGCTACACATCATAAAATATGGTTTGCTGCAACCGCTTCCCTGCTTATAGAAATTTTCAACAGCGTTTTTTACCGGTTAAGCAGAAGGCTGGTAAGGTTCAGTGACAATATAGAAAAAAAATTAAGCCCTCAAAATTCAGCTAACCTGGATAACAGGAACCTGGATGATGCCATAGACCTGCTGCCCGATCATGAAGCTACCAGCGAAGAAAAACAGATCCTTAAAGGAATAAGGAAATTTGGTGATACAGAAGTGAAACAGATTATGCGTACACGCATGGATGTTAGTGGCATCGAATACGGCAGCAATTTTTCGGCGGTTATAAAAAAAGCAGAAGAATTACATTATTCAAGATTGCCGGTATATAAAAGCAACCTGGATGAGCCAGTGGGGATGTTGCATACCAAGGATCTGTTGCCATACCTTAACGAGGCTGCAGATTTTGACTGGCGTACATTATTAAGGCCTTGTTATTTTGTGCATGAGCAAAAATTAATTGAAGACCTGCTGCAGGAATTCAGAAATAAAAGAATTCATTTTGCCATTGTGGTAGATGAGTTTGGTGGCACCGCCGGTATTGTAACGTTAGAGGATATAATGGAAGAAATTATCGGGGAAATAAAAGATGAATTTGATGATGAAGAAAGCGTGAATAAAAAATTAGATGATTATAACTACATTTTTGAAGGTAAATTAATGATAAGCGATGCCTGCAAAGCCATGAATTTACCTGTTGGTACTTTTGACAGCATGCGTGGCGAAAGCGATTCTGTTGCAGGGTTGGTACTGGAAATTGCCGGGGAATTTCCACAGGTAAATGAAACCCTTACAAGTGGTAATTTTTCTTTTATACCAATGGAAATAAGTAAGAATCGGATAGATAAAGTGAAGATATCCATTCAGCAAAAACCAGAACACCAGTTATAATGAGGAAAAAAATTGAACGCTTTAATGCAGTGTTAGTAATATTTTCAATCTTTTTTTTTGCTGCCTGCAACAGCACCTATACTTCTAAAAAGCAGGGATATTTTAATATCGATTTGCCTCAGCATAAGTACACATCATTTAACGACCCGATCTTTCCTTACCAATTTGAATACCCCGTGTATGCACAGATTTTAAAAGACAGTACTTATTTTGACAGCAATCCTGAAAATCCTTATTGGATAAATATTGATTTTCCAAAGTTCAATGCCCGTATTTTTTTAAGTTATAAGATAATCGGCGGTAAAGCCATTTATAAAATAAAACAGATGAATGGTACTTATAAAGATTCAGTGGCTATTAACCAGTTTGATAAAATGGTAAATGATGCTTTTACTCTTACAAATAAAAATGAAGCCGTAGCCACCTCCATTCACGACAGTGCTTTCAGAACCGCCAATGGAATTTCCGGCGTGTTCTTTAAAGTGGGCGGCAATGCAGCTACAGCCAAACAGTTCTTTATGAGCGATACTGCTAAAAATTTTATAAGAGGCGCACTTTACTTTGACGCAACACCAAATGCAGATTCTTTAAAACCTGTACAGAATTTTTTGCAGGCAGATATTGAGCATTTGATCAAAACTTTTCGCTGGAAAAATAAATACATTTATAATTAATAATCACTTTACTGGAACAACGATTAGTTGTATTTTTGCCGCAATGATAGCAATAGAAAATGTATTTGTAAGTGATGAAATTGCCAAAGCACAGTTTGTGTGCGACCTTGCAAAATGCAAAGGAGCATGTTGCGTAGATGGTGATGCCGGTGCTCCACTCGATAAAAATGAATTAAAAGAAATTGATAAATTAATTGATGAAGTGCTTCCCTATCTTGGTAAAGAAAGTGTAGATGAAATAAATAAACAGGGCAGATATGTGTATGATAAAGAATATGGCTGGGTGACGCCAACAATAAACAGCAAAATTTGTGTGTATGGCATTACGGATAAAAACGGCATTGTAAAATGTGGTATAGAGCAAGCTTACCTGGATGGGAAAATACAATGGAAAAAGCCCATCAGTTGTCATCTATTTCCCGTGATAGTAACAAAAAGCAAAGATGGTGTTACAGAATTTGCCAACTACGAGCCGAGGGAAGATAATTGCAAAGCTGCATGTGCCCTTGGTAAAAAATTAAAAGTGCCGGTATATCAATTTTTAAAAGAACCATTGATCCGTAAATTTGGCCAGCATTTTTATGATGCGCTGGATGCCACCGCCACTCATTTAAAAAAATAATTTATTGCTCTGTTATTCATTATAAATCATTTTAATGAAAAAGAATTCCAACCTGATCTTCTTTGCTCCGTTTTTTGTTTGCATTATTTTTTTGGCTTCCTGCTCTGTTAACAAAGCAAAAATTGATAACAGCCTCAAAAAATATTTTGATGCTAAAAATGTTGATGGTTGTTTTACGATGCTTAATAATACGGATGGGCAGATAACCGTTTATAATATGGCGCTTGATACCATGCGTACCTTGCCAGCTTCTACTTTTAAAATTGTAAATTCTCTTATCGGGCTGCAAACCGGCCGCATAACCGATGAGACCATGATAATAAAATGGGATGGTATAAAGCGCTTAAACCCCGATTGGAATAAAGACATGAGTATGAAGGAGGCCTTCAAACTAAGTAATGTTGCTTACTACCAGGAAGTAGCCCGGAGAATTGGGAAAGACACTATGAAGTTATGGATAGATAGCCTCTCCTACGGCAACAGAAATATAAGTGGCCCTGTTGATTCTTTTTGGCTGAATAATATATTAAAAATTTCTCCGGATGAACAATTAGGGCTGATGAAGCGGTTATACTTTGATCAATTGCCTTTTAGAAAATCTGTACAGCAAATTGTAAGAAATGTAATGTTGCAGGAGGATAATACCGCTTACAAATTAAGTTATAAAACCGGTTGGGGTTTTGATGAAGCCAACAATGCTATAGGTTGGCTGGTAGGATGGATAGAAGAAAACAGGCATGTGTATTTTTTTATAACCATGGTAAAATCTAAAGATAAAAATATTGATATGCAGCCCGTGCGGATAGGCATCACAAAAGATATTCTAAAGCAATTAGGTTTCTTACAAGGCAAGATGTAATTCCCAATAACAGCTTTCAGTGTTTAAATTTTGGAATGATTATTTCTTATCCTTTCTTTAACAAGCGCTTACATCTAAACCATTAATTTGCAGTAATCATTATGCCCCAGTTTCAATACATCTTTTTTTTATATGGGTTAGCCTTAATTCCGTTAATGCTGCTCATCTTTTTATATGCTAAAAATAAAAAAAAGAAAACCATCAAAAAGATCGGCGACGAATGGCTGGTGAAACAATTACTATCAAAATACAAGGCTGCTTCTTTTGCCAAAAAATTTATATTGTTTACCTGTGGTATGGCCATATTGGTACTGGCTCTTGCTAATTTAAGAAGCCCTACCGGGTCAGATAAAATAAACCGGGATGGGATAGATGTAATGATTGCACTGGATGTAAGTAAAAGTATGCTGGCGCAGGATATAAAGCCAAACCGCCTGGAAAGGGCTAAGCAATTATTAAGCAGGTTGATGGACAGGTTTACCAATGACAGGATAGGGATTGTAGTATTTGCCGGGAAAGCCTATTTGCAAATGCCTTTGAGTACTGATCATGCTGCCGCAAAAATGTATCTCTCAGCCGCCACACCAGAATCAATCCCCACCCAGGGAACGGTGATAGGCGATGCATTAAAAATGTGTTACTCTTCTTTTAATACAAAAGAAAAAAAATACAAAGCCGTAATATTGATCAGCGATGGAGAAGATCATGACGAAAATGCTTTAAAAATTGCAGAACAGATGGGCCAGGAGGGGGTGATAATTAATACTGTAGGCATTGGCTCGCCGGATGGCGCTCCCATAATGGATGAAGCTACAGGTGATTTAAAAAAAGATAAAGATGGCAATACCGTTATCACAAAGTTAAACGAAGCTGAACTAAGATCGATAGCGGAGAAAGGCAATGGTGCATACCAGCTTTTTTCAAGTACAGAGGCTGTAATATCCGGCATAGCCGCACAATTAAACAGCATGGATCATCGAAATGTTACAGACGATTCACTTTTAAATTATAAAAGTTATTATCAATATTTTATTGCGGCTGCATTATTATTTTTATTAATAGAGTTTTTTATTGCAGAAACCCGGCGGAATAAACCTGTTAAACTAAAACCGCTTCTTACCATATTACTTTTATGTGTCGCCGGCATATGTGATGCTCAAAGCGAAAAAGCTGTAATAAAAAAAGGAAATACTGCATATAAAAAAAATGATTATGCCACAGCTAAGGATGCATATGCAGAAGTGCTTAAAAAAGACCCTGCAAATACAACAGCACAGTTTAATATTGGAAATGTTTTATACAGAACGCAAAAGACGGATGAATCAATTGTTGCTTATGATAATGCGGTAAAAGGGCTTAAAAAACCGGTAGAAAAAGCAAATGCCTTTTATAACAAGGGCGTAGTGCTGCAGAATAATAAAAAAATTGCTGAGTGCATAGATGCATATAAAAATGCTTTAAAACTTTCTCCAAATGATGATGATGCCAGGCAAAATCTTCAGAAAGCATTGCAGCAGCAAAAGCAACAGCAGCAAAAAGAAAAGAAGCAGGATCAAAATAAAGATCAGCAAAAAAAACAGGACGATCCGAAGCCCAAGCCTTCCAAAATAAATAAGAACGACGCTGCTGAAAAATTAAAAGCCCTGCAGCAGCAGGAAGCAAACCTGCAGGATAAACTGCATAAAGTAAATGCAGCCGCCGTAAATAAGCCGGAAAAGGATTGGTAAGGCATCTGTAAAATCATTTTAAAAATCTTCTTCAGGTAAACTATTACTGCACCTCTTTGTTAACTTTACGTATCTATTTTTTTAAAAAACCTGCACCGCGTTATGCAATTGTATTGTGAATCTTTAAGGGAGTATAAACGGCTTGTTACGAGGGAAGTAAAAGTAGGCAAACTAATGCTTGGTGGCAGCAATCCAATTCGTGTACAAACCATGACCACGACGGATACAATGGGTACCACGGCAACCGTTGAGCAATCAATCCGGTGCATTAAAGCCGGTGCAGAGTTGGTGCGTATTACTGCGCCTTCTAAAAATGAAGCCGAAAATTTACAGGTAATAAAAGATGAATTGCGTAAAAGAGGCTACGATACACCGTTAGTAGCAGATAT
This sequence comes from Ferruginibacter sp., assembly GCA_040003485.1. Taxonomy (GTDB): domain Bacteria; phylum Bacteroidota; class Bacteroidia; order Chitinophagales; family Chitinophagaceae; genus Ferruginibacter. Next base: position 25,973 of record JBDUCK010000004.1, read on the forward strand.
TCACTTTACACCTAATGCTGCCGAAATTGCCGCACGGATTGTAGAAAAAGTAAGAGTAAACCCCGGTAATTATGTAGATAAGAAAAAATTTGAACAGATAGAATATACTGATGCGGAATATGCAGAAGAAATAGAAAGGATAAGAGAGCGGTTTACGCCACTTGTATTGATCTGTAAAGAATATGGCACAGCCATGCGGATAGGTACTAATCACGGCAGCCTTAGCGACCGTATCATGAGCCGGTACGGCGATACAGCAAATGGAATGGTAGAAAGTGCTATGGAATTTTTACGAATTGCCCGAAGCCAGGATTATCACGAAATTATCCTTAGCATGAAAAGCAGTAATCCATTGGTAATGGTGCAGGCTTATCGCTTGCTGATACAACACATGATGCAGGAGTTTGGCGAATGTTATCCGTTGCACTTAGGCGTAACGGAAGCCGGTGATGGTGAAGACGGAAGAATAAAATCAGCCATAGGTATCGGCAGTTTAATGGAAGATGGCATTGGGGATACAATCCGGGTAAGTCTTACGGAAGATCCGGAATTTGAAATACCAGTTTGCCTGGATCTGGTAAAAAGATACGAAGGTGAATCGGCAATGGTGAATGGTGAAAAAAAAGAAATAATAAATGATCCTGTTAAACTTCCATATTCTCCATTTGAATATTCACGCAGGCACACAAACGAGGTTGGCAATATTGGCAACAGGCATGTGCCTGTAGTTATTGCAGATTTTATGCTCGCCAAAAATATTACACCGGCAGACTTGCCGGTGATTGGCTACACTTATAATGAAAAGACTGATAAATGGAATATTGCAGATGCAGCGGCAGACTTTATTTATACAGGCGAAAAGTTGGTAGACTTTAATTTACCCGGCACACTAAGAATCATCTGCGATCATAAAACCTGGATTAGTATTGACGGGCAGTCAAAATATTTTCCACTGTTTGATAAGAATAATTTTTTAGCTGCAACAAAAAAATCTTCATCCTGTAATTTTATTTCTTTGGATGTTTCCAAAGACTATGAAACACTTTTGCCGCAGATTGAAAATGACAAAACTGTTGTACTGTGTATTTATGCTTCTGCAAAAAATGCTATGCAGCACCTGCGTTCTTTTGTGGTAGAGTTAATGAATAAATATATTGACTGCCCGGTAATAATTGCGGTAGAAAGTATGCACAAAGAAATAGATGAGCAACTGATACATTTTTCTGCAACTGCGGGCGGTTTATTTTTAGATGGGATGGGTGATGGAGTATGGTTAATGAATGATCCATCACAAATGATAAACAGCCAGGTAAGTGGCCGCACTTATTTGACGGTAAAAAATAATTACCAATTTTTAAACAACACCTCATTTTCTATTTTGCAGGCGGTACGTACCCGGATTTCTAAAACTGAATATATAAGCTGCCCGAGCTGCGGCCGCACCCTTTTTGACTTACAGGAAACAACGGCCAAAATAAGAAACGTAACCAATCATTTAAAAGGATTAAAAATAGCTATCATGGGCTGCATTGTAAATGGCCCCGGCGAAATGGCTGATGCCGATTTTGGGTACGTGGGTAGTGGCATCGGAAAAATTACTTTGTACCGTGGCAAAGAAGTGGTGAAAAGAAATATTGACAGCAATATTGCGGTGGATGAATTGATCAACCTGCTAAAGGAAAGTGAGGTATGGATAAATCCCGTTTATTAAATTAACCTGTTTAAATTTTTCGAAGTACCGGTACACTTCTCATACCCGATACATCCCTGTAGTCTATTAATATTACTTCGCCGGATTCTTGAAACCTGTATCTTTTCCCCGTTACACCGCCAAACACGGTTAAGCCGCTTTTTCCGGTATATTTAAAAGGCGCATCTTTCCAAAAACCAGAGGCGTTTTTTTCTGCTGTCACATTGCCCGTAAGTTTATAACCGTTTTGGTGTAAGTAATCTCTTTTATTTCCGCAATTACACATAAAAATATTTTTTAGTCTTCCTGGTAATCAGGTGGTTTATTTTTTTTATTGGTGGTCGCCTGCTCCAGCAAACATGCTGCGCCTGATGCTGCAAGGCAGTACAATATTTTTTCCCACCAGATAATACCAATCCATAATCCAAAGGGCAGTGCTATCCAGATGCTCAGGCAATAAAAGCAGTCGAGCAGGCTTCCGAAGAAACCTGCTCGTGCTGCTTTTCTTAATTTATAAATTGTATCCCAGGGCCCATCTTCTTTGCCTAACAGGTGGGTGATTCGCCAAACCACCAGGCATACAATTACAAACTGAAATTTATCCATTTATATTTATGTTTATGCAGGCTCTAATGCAAATGCGGCGAGGCCAGATGCATCCAAAAAATATAACTGGTTGCTTCCGTTTGTAGTAAGTACACTCACTCCTAATTGCTCTGCAAAAGCAGCTTTACCACCGCTTGAGCAAACTCCAAGCAGTTGTGCCGGTGTAAAGGTTTTCCTGTAAATACTGCTGCTGTTCCTTGCATATCCATTAGCATCGCCGATAACCATTCCACTTGCATCTGTTGCCGCTGATTGTGCCGGATCATTGCAGGTTCCTTTCTGAATCCCGAAACCAAAGGTTGCAAAATTGTGCGGATGATATGCACGGAATGCAACTTCAATATTTGCGCCTGGCGGATAAGGAACAAAGCCACAACAATCTGTTGTTACTTCACTTCCGTTTACTTTTATTTTATAAATATTTGCTTCGCAGGCCCTGTTATCGATACGCATATTCATCTTGTACGCATCCGCTGCGGCAGGCCCATTCAAAACTAAATACTGATTGGGCGCATCTTCAGATTGGGTGATGTCATTGAAGAGATTTGTCTGGAAGATTTGTTTTGGAATTGCAGCAAGTTTGTTGCCGTTAAAATCAAACAGCTCCAGGAAAATTTCGTACAACCCATCATTTAATTTAGTGGAGTCAAAACTTATGGTTACAGTATTCTGATCCCATTGCGGGCTTAATTCTGCAGCGTTTACAGGTGAGGAGGTGGGATAAGCGGGTGGAATTATAAACAAATCATCGAACCCATTTTTTGAGTTTGGGCCAAGTGTAAATGGCTTAGATGCAAAATGTTTGTGCATGAAAATATCATAATATTCGTAGGTGTATGACTTGTTCAATGTTTGCCCGCCATGCAGAGAAACAGGAGTGGTAAGAGGAACTGCTGAAAGGTCTGCATTCCTTATTTTTCTATACGCCCACCGGTAATAATACATTCCGTTTGAGGGCAGGCCGCTTCCAAACTGTATCACAAATTCGAGTGTGCTGCCAAATGGCCTTCTATAATCACCTACAGCATTACCATTTGCCCATACAGAAACATCACTTAAGCCGATACGGTTAAAAACCTTGCCTTGTATAACTGAAAATGCATCTGTTTGTTGAATATGCACAACACTTGCGGCACTTCCGATAGATTTAATCCATACGATATCGCCATCAATTACATTGTTGCATTCCCAGCGCACACGCTCATCAGTAAGCCGGATGGTGACCATGCTGCCGCAGGCATAATTCCAATAAGTGTAACAAGGCTTTGGTGGATTATACACTGTTGTCCATACACCGTTAATTAAATACTCAACCCAGAAATAAATATCAGGCTCATCTCCATCAAACCAGTACCAGTAATTGATATCGAAGTTTCCATTTGCATCTGTGTAAACAAGATCTATCTCTGTGCAGCGATAAAAATAAGGCCACAACCATGGGATATAGCAGAAGTACGGATGGAAGAGATGATAGTAATCTGCAATTGTTTTTCTGATTGCATCTACATTGCCAGATAATAATTGTGTTTTTATTTCGGGCATTGATTGAATAGAGGAAACAGATTGCTGCATTCTTGCACCTACGGATGATTGAAGAGCAGCATCAGTAGAAACCATTTCTTTTTCAACATTGAAATGCTGTGCCGATTTAAATTCTGAAACAGCCCCGACATTCACTGCATTTCTTTTTGCATTAAAAGAAGAAAATTCTCTTGGAGGCAGCGGTTGCGGATTTAATTCTACTGCAGAAAAATCAGGCCGTGGGTCAGGGATGGGAACAGGTATTGGCCAATCAGGGTTAAAAATAATTTCCGGTATTCTTAAAATTATATCATCCGGTATCCTTCTTATCCACCAACGTAACCTATCCACTTCACAAATATGTACCCTGGCATTACAAATGCCTTTATCAAGAAAAGTATGACCAATGTTGAAGTTTTTAATAACCTTACCACGTATGCGGCACATACGCCGGTGCCATAGTTTTGAAAGATAATCCGGTATGGGCAATAGCGTTAAAGTACCCCTGGCATCAAGGCTCAGCAAGGGTTCATAAGGCTTATAGCGCTCCAAGTCTGCAATGCTTGTTACCTGCTCAATATTTTTATCTGCTGCAGGTGCAATAAACAGTCTAAGTTCGGTAAGGTTTTTTTTCTGCGGTTCAAATTCAACTATTTCTTTTTCT
>JBDUCK010000117.1:0-9586 GCA_040003485.1 Ferruginibacter sp.
AAACAATTTATATGAAGAACTTATTTTTGTCATTTTCTCTGCTCATGAGCATTACTGCTTTTTGCCAAAAAAATGCCGTGGTTTATACCACAGCGGATAGTGGCAATTTGCGTATAACAAAAACAAATGAATTAAAGTTTGGCCCTTTTGGCCAGCCAAAGGAAACACAGATATGTGTATTTGTAAACCCGTCCAAAACCTTTCAAACCTATATTGGCATTGGAGGTGCACTTACTGATGCCTCTGCAGAAACATATGCTAAACTACCTGCTGATAAGCAAGCCGAGATACTGCAGGCTTATTATGACAAGCAAAAAGGCATTGGGTATACTATTGCCCGGACCAATATCAATAGCTGCGATTTTAGCAGTGATATGTACACGTATATAAAAGATGGCGATAAAAATCTTTCTTCATTTAATATTGAACATGACCGCAAATTCAAAATTCCTTTTATTAAAAAGGCTATGGATGCTGCTGGTGGTAAACTGACTTTGTTTGCAAGCCCGTGGAGCCCGCCGGCATTTATGAAGGATAACAACGATATGTTGCATGGCGGAAAACTAAAGGCGGAGTACTATAAATCATGGGCAACTTACTACACAAAATTCATCAAGGCTTATGAAAAAGAAAATATTCCGATCTGGGGCATTACCATTCAAAACGAGCCTATGGCCACGCAAACCTGGGAAAGCTGTAATTATACCGCAGAAGAAGAGCGTGATTTTTTAAAAAATTATTTAGGTCCTGTCATGCATAAAGAAGGACTGGCTGATAAAAAAATAATCGTATGGGATCATAACCGGGATCTTATTTACCAACGGGCACAAACTTATATGAATGATCCTGAAGCGGCGAAATACATCTGGGGTATTGGTTTTCACTGGTACGAACCATGGAGCGGCGGCCAGCCGATGTTTGAAAATGTGAAACGGGTTTCTGAAGCTTACCCTGATAAAAAATTATTTTTTACCGAAGGTTGTGCAGAAACTTTTGATGCATCAAGATACCAGGACTGGGCATTAGGAGAAAAATATGCCACCAACATGATAAACGATTTTAATAATGGTATGGTAGGTTTTACAGATTGGAATATTTTACTGGACGAAACCGGTGGCCCCAATCACGTAGGCAATTTTTGTTTTGCACCTGTGCATGCAAATACAAAAACCGGTGAGTTGATCTATACAAATTCTTATTATTATATTGGCCATTTTTCTAAATTTATAAAGCCCGGTGCTAAAAGAATAAGCAGTGCTTCAAGCCGTAGCCAGCTATTAACAACGGCATTTAAAAATCCTGATGGTAAAGTAGTGGTGATAGTTTTAAACACCTCAGCCAAGGCTACTGATTATTTTTTATGGATCAATGGTAAAGCTGTGCAAGCTACTGCCAATGCACATTCTATTGAGACGGTGTTATTTTAACCAGGGGTTTTATATTATACATCAAATTTAATTTTCTTACACCGGTGTGTTTACGTCTGATGTTTTTATTTTGTTTTATGATTCCAATATTTTCAAATCCACAAATTACAATTGCTACAATTGAAGATCTGGCAGCAATCAAATATTTGCTTGATAGCGCCTATAGAGGTGAGGCATCCAAACAAGGCTGGACAACGGAAGCGAATCTTATTTCCGGCAATCAACGTACCGATGATGAAAGCCTGCTGCAGGTAATGCAACAAACCGGCAGTATATTTTTGAAATATACTGATGCTGAAAAACAGATCAATGCATGTGTAAACCTGCAAAAACAGGGCGATAAAATTTACCTGGGCATGTTCAGTGTATCACCGCCCCTGCAGGGCGCCGGCATAGGCAAACAATTGTTACATGCTGCAGAAGAATATGCACGCCAGGTAGATTGCGTGTCAATTTATATGTCTGTTATTTCAGTTCGTTTAGAATTGGTTGATTGGTACCACCGACATGGGTACCAGGAGGCAGGAGAAAGAAAACCTTTTATTGAAGATGCAGTAACCGGCAAACATTTGCAGGCTTTGGAATTTATGACGCTCGAAAAAACAATAAACAACGGGACACAATAGAACCTGGCTTCAATTATTTAAAGTATTTAAAATGCCCTGCAATATTTATTGCAGGGCATTTTATGTATAAAAACCTATTATTTTTTCTTCATTGAATCCATTGCCATTTTATCCATTTTTTTGTCCATCATTTTATCGTCCATTTTACCGGGCATCATGCCGGCGTGTTCATTTGCCATCATATTCATCATATCTTGGGGATCTACAAAGGCCCAATGCTCTACCGCCTTTCCTGCGCTGTTGGTTTTTACCACATCTACACTCATCATGTCAATCGGTTTATTAGCCGGGAAACCCATCATGCCATCCGTAGGCGTACCGGTCATTCTAACCAGGGCCATGCTATAATCACCATCAGTACCATTAGCTATAAGGTCCATTTTTAAATTAGAAAAATGATTATGAATATCACCAATCATTTTCTTTACACTGTCAATACCTTTTACCTCACGGCCTTCCATGTGATCTACAAAATTTACATCAATGACACTGTCTAACTTGCCTACGTCGCCCGTTTCTATTGCACTATACACCGTTTTACTGTTTGCTTTGTTGGATTCCATGCTTGTAGTGCTTGTTGACATTTCTGTTTTAGATGCATTTTTACAAGACGTCAGCAGCAGCAGAAAAGCCGCTGGGACATAAAATAGTTTTTTCATTTTAATAGTTTTTTGGTTAAATGAATCTTTAAAGTACAATCTATTTTTGCCAAATGCAACAGCTACAGATTGCAGGAGATAACACAAAATGCTTAATTGTATACGCCGGGATTCACAACATGGGGTAGACGCTCTCCTTTTAAACCGGCAATAATATTTTGTGCAGCTACGCATGCAATTGCATTCCGGGTTTCTACAGTGGCAGACCCGATATGCGGTAACACTGCCACGTTAGGCATTTGCAGTAAGGGATTATCTGCCAGCATGGGTTCGGGGTTGGTTACATCCAAACCTGCGCCCCAGATAATTCCGTTTTGCAAGGCTTCTGTAAGATCTTTTTCGTTATGTATTGCTCCCCGTGCAGTATTGATGAAAATAGAGGTAGGCTTCATCTTAAAAAATATTTCTTTGGTAAATCTTCCATTGGTTTCGTCAGTTAATGAAGTATGTACCGACAGTACATCGCTCTGCGCCAACAGTTCATCAAAAGAAACCAGCGTGGCATCCAGGTTTTTTTCTGCAACTTTATTTACGTTTCTGTTGTGATAAATTATTTTCATATCATATGCAGCGGCACAACGCCTGGCCATTTGAAAACCAATATCTCCAAGCCCAAAAATACCGAGCGTCTTACCGTGTAATTCTATGCCCAGGTCTTTTGTAGGCTCAAAATAATTCCAGTTATTATCGATGATTTTTTTATGCAGGTAAAAAGCTTTTCGGGAAACAGCCAGCATCAATAAAAAAGCTGTATCTGCTGTGGCATTGCTTAATACTCCAGGGGTATTACCAATGGGGATTTTTAGTTGTGTGGCTGCTGCTACATCTACATTATCATAGCCTACAGCATGAAGGGCAATCACTTTCAGATGGTTACAGGTATTTAAAAAATTACTATCTATTTTATTTGGTCCGGCACTAAGCAAAGCATCTGCTTTTTTACAATGATCTATTAATTCCTGCGGGGTAATATCTCGTTTTTCTTGCCATTGGGTTACGGTAAGGCCAGCTGCTTCCAGCAACTCAACACCACTCCCCGGAATTATTCTTGTAATAAATACATTCATACCAGGCGTAAATATAAATCAATTGCTGTTTATTTTTTTTCAGCATAATTTTTTAAACGGCTTTAAAAAAGTGAAAGAAGTTTCCAGGCTTCTTTCACTAATAAAATGTAATTACATTTATCTTTTTAAGGTTTAATAATTTATTAATTATTTTTCTTCGTTAAAACACCTTTCGTCTTTAAATCTTTTACAATACGTTTACTATAATCGTTTGCCAACTCTGCAGAAGAGGAGGGGCTGAAAGCCTTTGACTGCACAGAATATATAAGATCGCTGGTACCGAGATCATAAAGATTTGACTCAAGAAAATAATTTGTAGATGTTGTATAATATCCAGGTTCGTAAACCCTGTCATATATGGTGGTATAATACCTGCCAAACCTGTTGTAGCGGTAGCCAACCGGCTGATAACTTACATTGCCTGGGTTATAATCTTTTTCCTGTGCCTTATCCAGCAGCACAGTAGTAAGCACTGCATCGTACCCGGTAGATTTTAGCTGTGCAGTAAGGTCTTCTTCTTTTACTTTTGCAAAAGCCTTAGGGCCAAATTCTGCCAGAGCAGAAACTGCATTGTAGCCAAGGGATTTAAGCTGACTCACCAGCTCATTTTCTACGTATTCCCTCATGGTGCGGCCTTTTGGGTTAAAAATCCCGAATACAATTATTTTATTGTAGTTACTTTTTTGAACGCCGGGTGCCTTCCAGGAAGAAGTTATTTTTGTGCTGTTGCAGGAGATCAGGACTAACAACAGAACGGGGATGAGAAATTTTATAGTTTTCATATAATTATTATTTTAAATGATATACGCAAATAGCATTCCATCACTATGTAACCGGCATGTTAAATTGCACGCATAAAAGAAATTAAAATTTAAAAAGATTGTTTATGCACAGTTGTTTAAAAGCATCTCATTTTCTAAAGGCCCATTTGGTTATATTTGCGCCAACTCAATTTTACTAAAAAAATTAGTAGTTTGCAGACTGAAAAAAGTAACGGGAAATGAATAACTGAGGCATATAAAACGGGAGGATGAATAATGGTGTGCCGCACAAGAGAGTGACACAACGATGTTGATTAAGGAACTAAAGTTTGTAACTAAAAAAGGATATGGCAGAAAAAGATCTATTTGATTATACGGAAGATAATATACGCAGCCTGGAATGGCAGGAGCATATTCGCCTGCGGCCCGGTATGTACATAGGAAAATTAGGAGATGGTACCAGCCCGGATGATGGGATTTACGTATTGCTGAAAGAAGTAATTGATAACTGCATAGATGAGCACACCATGGGGCATGGCAAACATGTAGATGTAAAAATTGATGGCAAAACAATTACGGTGAGGGATTATGGTCGTGGTATTCCGCTGGGCAAAGTGGTAGATGTTGTGAGTAAGATGAACACCGGCGCTAAGTATGATAGTAAAGCGTTTCAAAAAAGTGTTGGCCTTAACGGCGTAGGCTCTAAAGCCGTGAATGCATTGAGCTATTATTTTAAAGTAACAGCGTACCGTGAAGGGAAAGAAAAAACTGCAGAATTTGAGAGAGGTATTTTAACAAAAGAATTTAAAGAAGCTGTCACTAAAGAAGAGAATGGCACCTTTGTAACTTTTATCCCGGATGAAACCATTTTTAAAAATTTTCATTTTGTACCTGAATATTTAGATAACCAATTTTGGAATTACTGCTATCTTAATGCCGGGCTGGTAATGAATCTTAATAACAAAAGATTTGTCAGCAAAAATGGCCTGCTGGATCTGCTTCAGCGCAAAACAAATGAGGATGAAATAAGATATCCCATTATTCATTTAAAAGGAGAAGATATAGAACTTGCTCTTACGCATGAAAGTGCTTATGGGGAAGAATATTATAGTTTTGTAAACGGCCAGTTTACTACGCAGGGTGGCACACACCTGGCGGCTTTTAGAGAAGGGTATGTAAAAACCATCCGGGAGTTTTATAAAAAAGATTATGATGCGGCAGATATAAGAGGCAGTATTTGTGCTGCCATTTCTGTTCGGGTACAGGAGCCGGTTTTTGAAAGCCAGACCAAAACAAAACTCGGTTCGCAAACGGTATATGAAGGCGGCCCAAGTATGAAAAATTTTATCGGTGATTTTTTAGGAAAAGAACTGAACAATTTTTTGCATCGCAACACCCCCACCGCAGATGCATTGAGAAAACGTATTGAACAAAATGAAAGAGAACGTAAGGAGCTGGCAGGCATAAAAAAACTGGCAAATGAAAGAGCAAAAAAAGCCAACCTGCATAATAAAAAACTGCGTGACTGTAAGTTTCATTACAATGATGAGGCTACCGGAAAGGATAAAGGCAGTATTATAGAAAAGCAAAAAGAAAGCACCATTTTTATTACTGAGGGAGATAGTGCCAGTGGCTCTATTACAAAAGCCAGGAGTGTAAATACCCAGGCAGTTTTCAGTTTGCGGGGCAAGCCTTTAAATTGTTTTGGGCTTACAAAAAAAGTAGTGTATGAGAACGAAGAATTTAACCTGCTGCAACATGCCTTGAACATAGAAGAAGGTTATGAAGGACTGCGGTATAATAATATTGTGGTGGCAACTGATGCTGATGTGGATGGCATGCATATCCGCTTATTGCTGATGACTTTTTTCCTGCAGTTTTTTCCTGACCTGGTAAAGAACCAGCATGTGTATATTTTAGAAACGCCTTTGTTTAGGGTGAGAAATAAGCAGGAAACAATTTACTGTTATGATGAAACCGAGAAGCAGGCTGCAATGAAAAAATTGGGTACCAAGCCAGAGATAACAAGGTTTAAGGGATTGGGTGAAATCAGTCCCGATGAATTTGCCCGTTTTATTGGTCGTGATATGAAGCTGCAGCCCGTGATAATGGAGCAGGGAGAACATGTGCAGAATCTATTGGAATATTACATGGGAAAGAATACGCCCCAAAGACAGGATTTTATTATTGATAATTTAAAAGTAGAACTGGATTTGGTAGAAGAGGGAGTGGTAAATGGTGAATAGTGAATAGGTGAATAAGTAAAATTGGTGAATAGTAAGTAACAGAGATTCTCTCAGGAATTAAATTTCCGGGGAAGTAATTCGTAATTCTAAACTCGTAATTTTTAATGTTTGAATTTCATCTTGATAAAAAAAAATATTTCGAAATAAACATTGCCAATGTTAAAGAATATGTCCTTCCTTTTATGGAAGAAAAGTTTTTGGTTAAGGTCGGCATGCGTGTGTTGGAAATTGGATGTGGTGAAGGTGGCGTACTGAAACCATTTTTAGACCGGGAACTGGTGGGGGTTGGCGTAGAACTGGATGAAGTGAGGCTGGTTGAAGCCAGGAAATGGCTGGCAGATGAAATAGCGGAAAATAAAGTTCAGTTTGTTTCTAAAAATATTTATGATACCGATGTGGACAAAGATCTCGGTGGCAAGTTTGATATTATTTTGCTGAAGGATGTAATAGAACATATACATGACCAGCCAAAGATCATGGGGTATATGCAAACTTTTCTTACACCCGGCGGCGTAATATTTTTTGGCTTTCCTCCCTGGCAAATGCCATTGGGCGGGCATCAGCAGATCTTAAAAAATAAATGGCTTTCCAAAATACCATACTATCATTTGTTACCAATGCCCGTCTATAAATGGATATTAAAATCAGCAAAAGAAAATGTTGCCGAAATGGAAGAGATAAAAGAGACAGGTATCTCAATAGAACGTTTTGAAAAAATTACGGAACAAACGGGTTACAATGTGCTTAATAAAAAGCATTATTTAATCAATCCTATTTATCAATATAAGTTTGGCTGGAAGCCGAAAGAGCAGTTTGGTTTTATAAAAGCTATACCATGGGTACGTAATTTTTTTACCACTTGTGTTTATTATTTAATTCAGAAAAAGTAAATGAGCATTATCTGTAAAAACTGCGGGGTACATTTTAAAGGACATTATTGCCCAAACTGTAGTCAGAAAGCAAATGCAGGAAGACTAAAAATAAGTAATGTGGCTGATGAGTTCTGGCATAATCTTACTCATACCGATAAGGGCTACATGTCTTTGCTGATTAATATGATAAAACGCCCCGGTTTTGTTATCAGAGAATACATTGACGTAAAGAGGAAAAAATACTTTAACCCTTATACTTTCTATCTTGTAACAACAGCGTTGTTGATATTTGTGACGGGCCTTGTATTTAAGTATGAAGATAAATTATACGATTACAGGAATGAGTATGGACAATATTTAAATGCACATTATAACATTATTACCCTTTGCTGTATGCCCGTGCTTGCATTAATACTGATGGGTATTTTTTATAAGCGAAAGTTAAACTATGCAGAATGGATCACTTTTTTAGTGTTTTCCTTTGGGCTGATAAATTTCTTTCAGATCTTCGTTCAGCTTTCTTATTTTCCACTGATAAAATTTCATGCAAGGGCAAGTCCTTACACTTCTATCATAGGCTACGTATTCTTATTTATTATCCTTATCCGTTTTATAGAAATAAAGAAATGGTGGCAGGTTTTGCAATGCATAGTAGCTACTATCCTAATTTATTATTTTGTTGAATTGATAGGCCAGTTAGTAGCCTTGTGGTTATGGGGAGTACCGCTGGAAAAATTAATACAAATGTTTAAAAATTCATTTTAAATAAATATGATACATATAGTTTTTAACGAAGCCGACATAAAAGTGATTTCAGACGCTATTGCATTAGATGAAACAATGAACGGTGAAGTAATTCAAATAAAAGATGATTATGCCGTCGGCCCACTGGAAAATATTTATGTTGAAGAAGGCATAGATGCACGCAGACAGTGGTGGAGCAACGTTTTGCCGGGTGGAGATTATGATGGTAAAGTTGCCAGCGGAGAAGTAGATGATTATAAAACTGTTGCGGAGTTGGTAGGCACCATGCGACGTAATGAAGAAGAAATTATCTGGATATGGGCGGCACAAAACAAGCATGATGTCAGCGGTTATTACTGGCTGTTAAAGTACCTTAAAGAATTCCAGGGAAGGGTATTTATCCTGTACTTAAATAACCTGCCGTTCTTTAATGAAAAAGGAAATATATTTTATCCCAACTGGCTGCATGAAATTCCTGCAAAGGAATTTTTAAAAGCAAAGAAACTGGCCCGGGAAATCACCTTAAGCGAATTTGAAGTGGACCCCGATGAATGGACAAAATTATGCAATGAAAATAAGGGTGTGCGTATTTTAGAAGGCGGCAAAAAGCTGGTACAGGAAGATTATGATTTTTACGATGCAGAGCTGAAAAAATTTATTATGGCAGATTGGCAAAAGGCATCTAAAATTATTCACCAGTTTTTAAGAAAAGCAAAACACACCACCGGCGATGCCTACCTGCTTTGGCGCTTAAAAATTATGATCGCACAGGATATGCTGGATGTGCAGGGTAAAGTCGGCAATATGAAAGATTTTGAAATAAAATTGCAGGGATAGTATTTCACGCAAAGACGCTAAGGCAAATACAAAAGGTAAATAGTCACTATGCTGCTTTGCGTGAAAATTTAAAATTTAAAATAAAAAATTAAGCACTCTTTGCGCCTTTGCAATCTTTGCTTCTTTGGGTGAAAAAATGGCAAAAAAAATAAAAGAAGAATACCAGCACAGCGATACCGGTGTAAGCGGGCAATATAAAACCTGGTTTTTAGATTATGCCAGTTATGTTATTTTAGAAAGAGCTGTCCCCGCAATGGAAGATGGCCTTAAACCGGTACAGCGCCGTATTCTTCATGCAATGAAAGAAATGGATGATGGCCGTTTTAATAAAGTGGCAAACATCATTG
>JBDUCK010000410.1:0-2857 GCA_040003485.1 Ferruginibacter sp.
GGTAGTTTTTGTGCAATGGCAAATTCAATGGCAGAGCGTATCAGTCTTTCACTACCTTCTTTACTCACCGGTTTTATACCCAATGAAGTAGTTTCCGGGAAGCGGATATTTTTTACCCCCATCTCAGTCACCAAAAAATCAAGTAATTTCTTGGCTTCCGGCGTGCCGGTCATAAATTCTATTCCTGCATAAATATCTTCTGTATTCTCCCTGAAAATCGTCATGCTTACTTTTTCCGGTTGCCACATTGGCGAGGGCACGCCTTCAAAATATTTTATGGGCCTCAGGCAAACGTATAGATCCAGTTCCTGGCGCAGCGCCACATTTAAACTGCGTATGCCGCCACCAACGGGGGTTGTAAGCGGGCCTTTAATGCTTAATAAATATTTTTTAAAAGCATTCATGGTGGCTTCGGGCATCCACTCACCGGTCTGGTTAAACGCTTCCTCACCAGCTAATACTTTCAGCCAGTCAATTTTCTTTTGGCCGCTATACGCTTTATCTACGGCCGCATCAAATACCCGTACGGCAGCCTTCCAGATATCCGGGCCTATACCATCCCCTTCAATAAACGGGATGGTAGGAAAATCGGGAACCGTCAGTTTCCCTTCTGCACTCATAGTTATTTTTTCTGCCATAATAATTTTTTATGAGCCGGGCACCAGAAGCATTGTTCATCTTCATTGGGTCGCACTCTTATACAGTAAATCTTTATTCAGCCAGTTGTGTTTGGTAACCCGTTTATCTTGGCCAGACGGAAACCATCAGACCAATTTTTTTGTGCGGCAAAAGTACAACATCAGCCCAATAATTATATATAACATTGAGCAAGTATATAAACAAAAAGGCTACCTTTTTAGACAGCCTTTTTAAGTCTTTTAAAATCTTCTTTTTATTCTAAAACTACAAGTGACCGGTACATTTGTATTATTATAAGGCGGGGTGGTTGCAGTTAGTGTTCCTGCAAAATTGCCACTGAAATATTGGCCTACTGCACCATATTCAGTCATATTTACTAGCACCTGGCCAGGCATACCATAGGATGGGTACCTCTGGTCGGGCCTGAAAGTAACCAGTTGTTGTGCTGTATTGGCTGCAATATTTACAGTATTAAAAGCAATTGTAAATAAAGCCGTACCTGTAGATGTTTGAATAAGTATATTGCTCCCAAAATTTTGATTATGTGCTGTAGTATCTGTTAGATTTGGAATACTGTCCATCACCCCGTTAATGCTCCAGTAAATAAATTGCCTGGTATTTATTGTTGTGCCACATGCCTGGATGGTAGGCACAACATTATTACCGGCAACGATATTGGAATTTATAGCTGTGGTGTTTCTTACAGAAGTAGAAATATCTTCACCAAAAAAATCTGCGTTTTCTGGCCCGTTGCAAAGTAAATGAGTAAAATTAAATGTGCCTGTATTGCTTAAGGAATACCGGTATGAAGTATTACTTGCAATCATTACTACATACCCGTTTGTTACTGCTGTATTGTTACAGTTTGTTACACTACCCATAATGGTGGAGGTTGCAACTGCTTGGGGATTTACAGTTATTATTCCCAGGGATAGGTTTGTATTTGTTGTGCTGAAAGTTTGAGTGTATAAGGATATGTTGCATTCTGTAAGTATGTCAAGTTTTAGTTGTTCGTTATCCGGTACAACGCCTGCTACATAACCACTGGAATCAGTATAGCCGTAGGCTATTCTTTGTGGATTGCTGACTAACGAAATTTTTACCGGGATAAATTGTAAGGGATTACCGGCTGCATTTTTTAATGTCAGGCTTAACTGTATATAATTTGAGGATATGTCGCAGTTCCAAAAAGAAAAATGGCTAACGGCACCAGTGTATTCATTTCCAACTTTAGTTGCTGATCCTTCTTCTTTCCATAAGCCATTACTTTCATCAAAATACCAAAGCGGAATACTTGAGGGCGCTGTACCGGCAATTGAGGCAGGAATTGGTATTGTGAGGGTAGCTTTTTTATCGGGAGCAATTTGCAATAATTCTCCGCTATTACCGGTAAGCTCTACTGCAGCCATGCCGTAAGTGGCAAGCGCTTTTATGTTGCCATCTTTGTCTATTGCTCTTAAATCGCCCGGCATTATTTTATTTAATTCATCAGACGTGGGGTTTATCCAATATGCACTTACGGCCACATTGCCGGTGTATGCAGCACTGGTTACCGCATTTACAATTACACCTGCAGGAAAAATAATTTTTACTCCGGTGCTGGTAGTAACAGTGCCACCAGCACTGGCGTTAAAACTTCCGGTATTTGCTTTAGGGATAAGTTTTATTCTGAAAAATGCAGACTTGCCCGTCTCTGCAATATAAGTTTTGATACCTTTAAAATAGCCGTTTTTTGTTACCGTAATAAGCGCTGCATTTTTTACAACTTCTGTATTCTTTGTTTCAAAATAACCGTATTTATCAGTAGTAATTATGGTAGCGCCAACTTTTACAGAAGCATTGACAACCGGCGCATTATTTTCGTTTGTTACAAAACCTGCTATAGAAGCGGCAATTACTTTTGTGCCAAGGTCTGCCCGGGTGCCGATTGGTGCCGTTGGAGGAGCAGTTGCCAAGTTATCTTCTATCTGTTTCTGGCAGGAAAAAAAAGCAAGAATAGAAATTACAAACAAAAAAGGTTTAGAAAAATGTTTCTTTAAATTATAGGTAGTCATACAGTACAGTTAGTTTGATAGCAAGATTAAGAAATCCTCGTGATAGTAACAAGATATAAACAGGAAATTGCGTTAAATATGTTGCTGAAGGTTCATTAAAAATTTAAACTCCCGTTTATCCATCCACTATCCAAAGCTGCATTATATTTTTTATAAAAATTTAT
>JBDUCK010000411.1:0-2836 GCA_040003485.1 Ferruginibacter sp.
ACCTACTGAACAGGCCGTGGGTAAATATCTTACCTGGAATAGTAACTCACCTGTTATTATTACCGGCGTACTGGCAGATTTTAATCAGCATTCACTGCATGAACCGGTTAAGCCTCTTATTATAGCAAATGGCACAGACAGGGCAAGAACGATCAATGTTGCTCTGCAGCCTCAAAATAGCGGAAGTACATGGAAGGCCACCATTAGCGAAATTGAAAAAGCATGGAAAGAAGTATTTCCTAATGATGATTTTGATTACACCTTTTTTGACCAGGATATAGCAAAATATTATGATGAAGAGAAGCATATTTCCAGTTTGCTGATGTGGGCCACCGGCCTTGCTATTTTCATAAGTTGCCTGGGCTTGCTGGGATTGGTAATTTATACAACCACACTTCGCACAAAAGAAATTGGTGTACGGAAAGTATTGGGAGCATCTGTAACACAAATCGTAACGATGATCTCCAAAGACTTTATGTTGCTGATTCTTCTTGCGTTTGTAATAGCTGCGCCACTGGCGTGGATTGGGATGAACAAGTGGCTGCAAAATTTTGCTTATCGTACAGATATAAGCTGGTGGGTATTTGTGCTGGGTGTTTTGGTAATTCTAATTATTGCATTATTTACCCTGGGCTTTCAAACTATAAGAGCAGCTATGGCTAATCCGGTAAAAAGTTTAAGAGCAGAATGAATGATGATGTAAAGATGTGCTAATGATAATGTGCAAATATGCTGATAGGCTAATTTGCTGATGAACCCTCTCTATAACTTAGAATTACTGATAGAAAAAAAACTGTGTCAGGCTGAGCTTGTCGAAGCCTTAGAGTATTAAAATTAAAAAGTAGGACAAAACGTTTGACGCATATCACCATTGAACTCATTATAAAAGCCTTTTTTTATTACATTAAATTCTGAAGCGCCACGAGAATTATTAAAATTTTTGAGAGAAGATGTAGTTACATCATAACTGAAAGTGAATCTTACATGGTTTAATTCAAATCCAATCATAGGCACTACCGCATCATTTAAACGGTAATATAAGCCTGCTACCAACTGCTTTGTACCATCGCCTGATAAATTATATGCAGCATTTAGGCCACCGACCAATTCACTTGCTTTTGCCTGGGTAGTATAATAAATATTTGGATTAATAATCACATCATTACCTACTTTCAAAAGAGCATTAATAAAACCTATTTGCCTCATAGATATTCTGCCCTCATTGGTTTCATCATCAAAAAAAGTTTCATGTGGCCTGTTTACATGCTGAATAGAATATCCCGCATTTATATAAATATCTTCAGTTGGAAAATAAGCATAATTCATGCCTGCCTGCAAATCAAAATAATTAATGTTAGTAGTTTTAAAAACAGGATGATCTGATGTAATGAGGCTATGATCAAAAAATTTTCCGTCAAACTGGTCAGGAAATGTTAGTTTACTCTGATCAATATTTTTATTTGCCCAGCCAACATTAAAGCCTGCAGTAAGTAAGCTACTGTTGCCTAACAATTGATGGTAAGCAACCGAAGCATAGGCTTTGGTAGAAGTAAGACCTCCGCTGCCTGCAACATCTCTCAGAATTACACCACCCAGACCAAGCCAGCCATTGTCCAATTTATTTCTAAAAAGCTGTGCATCCCCAAAAATGCTAAACGTTTTGTAAGGCTGCGCCAGTATTGCAGAATATTGATTTCTGTAGCTGGCGCCAAGGCGATAATCAGCATCCGGAATAAAACCGGTGTTAGCAGGATTTGTAGTTAGTGGCGAATTAAAAAATTGTGAGAAATGAAGATCTTGCCCAAGGGTAAAAAAAGGTAGTGTAAACAGAAGCCACACCTCAAGAATTATTACTATTGTTTTGATTTTTTTCATTTGTAAATTCCAACCTTACATTTTTGACCCATCTATCTTAATAAAGTTATATCCCCCGTTTTTCTAAGCTTTTTACCATCAGAAAATATTACATCTAATGTATAGGTATAAACATCAACAGGCTGAACTTTTCCTTTAAATGTTCCGTCCCATCCTGTTTTAACACTGGTGCTTTCAAAAATTAATTGCCCCCAGCGGTTATAAACATTCCACTGCATATTTTTTATTCCAAACCCCTGAACTCTTACAATACTATTAACCACAAATTTACCTGGCGTAAAAGCATTTGGCACATCAAGTAAAGGATTAATTAAAGACTTAACAGGCATACAGGTATCATCACTGCAACCGGCATCATTTTTAGCATTAAGGCAAACGTTATAAATATCAGTAGCATTAAAAAGATGTCTTGGATTTTCTTCCGGTGACGTATCACCATCACCATAATTCCATAAATAAATACTGGCTCCTATGGATTGATTAGTAAAGTTGGTAAATGTATTTTCCTGAGGAGGATTAGGATTGTAAGTGAATGAAGCAGTTGGTACCGGATTAACTGAAATTGTTAGACTATCTGAATGCACTTTATTGCAGGAAGTGGAATCAAAGGCTGTTAAAACAATTTTATAAGTACCAACAACAGGATATAAGTGCGGGGGTGGAGTTTCTAAAGTAGAAGTAGTTCCATCACCAAAATCCCATAAGAACTCAAGACCACCTAATGAATTATTTTGGAATGTTGCTAAATATGGAACACAACCTTTTCGGGGAGTAATAAATACTGCCTTAACCTGCGGGGAAAGCCTTACTGTTCTTTGTGTATCCACAGGTGAATTACAAAAATTAGTATCGTTTAAAGCCAGGGTTACAAGGTATGTTCCGGCACCTGAATAAGTATGTATAACGGGATTGAAGCCCGTTACAACTTTTGAGGAACTATCTCCAAAATCCCATATAAAAC
>JBDUCK010000118.1:0-9480 GCA_040003485.1 Ferruginibacter sp.
AGTTCTATATGGATGGGAACAATTTATCAACTATTTTTACGAAATTATTGATATTCATTTTAAAAATTATTTAATTAAATGAAGGTAGTAATTTTTGCAGGCGGTTTGGGTACACGCATTTCGGAAGAAACTGACACCCGGCCAAAACCCATGGTAGAGATTGGTGGGAAACCCATTTTGTGGCATATAATGAAAATTTACAGCAGTTATGGTTTTAATGAATTTATAGTTTGCCTGGGTTATAAGGGGTATGTGATAAAAGAATATTTCATGAATTACTTTTTGCATAATGCAGATCTTACAATTGATTTAGAAAATAATGATGTACAGTTTCATAACAGCAATAGCGAAAAATTTAAAGTGACATTGGTGGAGACTGGTCTTGAAACAAAAACTGCTGGGAGATTAAAAGCAATACAGAAATATATAGGCGATGAGGATTTTATGCTTACTTATGGCGACGGTGTTTGTGATATTAACCTGGCTGATTTGCTGGCATTTCATAAAGCACATGATAAAATTGCTACAGTTACGGCAATACAATTGGATGCCCGTTTTGGAGGTATGGAAGTTGGCAAAAATGGAAATGTTGATTCTTTTCAGGAAAAAGTTAAAGATGAAACCAAATGGATAAATGGAGGTTTTTTTGTATTGAAACCATCTGTCTTTAATTATCTTAAGGCTGATATGGAAAATATGATGTGGGAAGATGAGCCGTTGGAAAAACTTACAAGCGACAATCAACTGCAGGCATATCAGTATAAAGGCTTTTGGAAATGCATGGATGCCTTACGGGATAAGATTGAATTGGAAAATCTCTGGCAACGAGGCCAGGCTAAATGGAAAAAGTGGTAGATAGAAAAAATTTAGCATCTTTTTATGATGCAAAAAAAGTGTTTGTCACAGGCCATACCGGGTTTAAAGGTAGCTGGCTTATTACCTGGCTGCAGCTGTTGGGAGCAACTGTAAAAGGTTATGCTCTTACTCCGGAGTATAAAGAATGCTTCTTTAATTCTTTACCAGAATCTTTTTGCGAAAGTACTATTGCAGATATCCGGGATAAAGAAAAATTAAAAGCAGCCATAACATCTTTTCAGCCTGATTATATTTTTCATTTAGCTGCGCAGCCACTTGTAAGAAAAAGTTACTACGTTCCTGCAGAAACGTTTGAAGTAAATGTGGTTGGCACCGCCAATTTACTGGAAGCTGTAAACCAGATGGAAAAAAAATCTACCATTGTAATTATTACTACCGATAAAGTGTACGAAAATAAAGAGCAGGATGTTTTATATAAAGAAACTGATTCGCTAGGTGGATACGATCCTTACAGCGCCAGCAAAGCATGCGCAGAAATCGTCGTCAATTCTTTTAGAAATTCTTTTTTTAATCCGGTCAATTACATTTCTCATCAAAAAGCAATTGCAACAGCAAGGGCCGGCAATGTCATTGGTGGTGGAGATTTCAGCACAGACAGGATCGTACCAGATATAATAAGATCTTTAAGACAGAAAAGAAGTGTTGAAGTACGAAGCCCAAATTCTGTAAGGCCCTGGCAGCATGTGTTAGAACCATTATTTGGCTATTTATTGCTTGGGGGTTTATTAAATAATGATCCGGCAAAATTTTCTGATGCGTTTAATTTTGGCCCCAAACCTGGAGACCATTTAACGGTAAAAGAATTAGTAGAATTAGCAATTAAGACCTGGGGAAATGGCGAGTGGAAAATTGCCAGTACGAAGGATCAGCCACATGAGGCCGGCATCCTTAAATTAGATATTTCAAAAGCGGAAAACGACCTGCAGTGGTATCCTAAGCTGGAGGCAGCCCAAGCAGTTGAATGGACAATAAACTGGTATAAGCAAAATAAATCAGAAGTGCTCCATTATACTAATACCCAGATAAATAATTATATGAATTTATGATTTTTGTGCCTACTCCTTTAATGGGAAGTTATACAATAGAATTATCCCCCACCGGTGATAACAGGGGATGGTTTGCCAGGACTTTTTGTAAAGAACTTTTTCAAAAAGAAATCGGGCATACAAAAGAATGGGTACAAATGAATCATTCATTTACGGCAGCAAAAGGTACTATAAGAGGCATGCATTACCAATTGCCGCCGCAGCAGGAAATAAAATTGGTACGGTGTATTGCAGGTGCTGTATTTGATGTGATGGTTGACCTTCGCAAAAATTCTGAGACTTACCTGCAATGGTTTGGAACTGAATTATCTGCTGCCAATAAAAAGATGTTGTACATACCTGAGGGCTTTGCACATGGTTTTCAAACATTATCTGGTGATGTAGAGTTGGTATATAGTCATTCCGCTTTTTATACTCCAAATGCTGAAGCAGGGATATTATATAACGATGCAGCTATAAATATTCAGTGGCCTTTACCGGTGGCAGAAATTTCACCAAGGGATAGCAGTCATCCGGTTATTGATTTAAATTTTAAAGCTTTGTAATAATGCAATGTAGATTTTGTAAAACAGCGTTGACAGATGTTTTTATTGATTTAGAAAATTCACCGGCATCTAATTCTTTTTTGAGTAAAGAAGAATTAAATGAGCCTGAAGTATTTTATCCATTAAAAGTATATACTTGCTCCAATTGTTTTTTAGTACAGGTAGATGAATATAAAAAATCGGACGCTATTTTCAACAGCAATTATGTTTATTTTTCTTCTTACAGTAAAAGCTGGCTGGCTCATGTAAAAAAATATACTGAATTAATGATTGCCCGTTTTGGTTTTAATACCGAATCTCATGTAGTGGAAATTGCCAGTAACGATGGGTATCTTCTGCAATATTTCAAAGAAAAACAAATTCCTGTTTTGGGCATTGAGCCTACCGCTAACACGGCAAAAGTGGCGGAAGAAAAAGGCATACCATCTGTAATAGATTTTTTTGGGGAAAGGCTTGCTACTAGACTTGCTGCTGAAAATAAAAAGGCAGATCTGTTGTTGGGAAATAACGTACTGGCACATGTGCCGGACATTGTTGATTTTGTTGCCGGTATGAAAATTATTTTAAAAGAAGAAGGTGTGATCACTATGGAATTCCCCCACCTGATGCAACTGGTAGATAATAACCAGTTTGATACAATTTACCATGAACATTTTTCTTATTTGTCTTTTAATACCGCTCTGCAGATTTTTGCGTCACAGGGTTTACAGTTATTTGATGTAGATGAAATACCTACTCATGGTGGGTCTTTGCGTATTTATGCAAAACATGCAGCAGATAAAAGCAAGCCAGTTTCCGGCAATGTATCATTGCTCTTAAAAAAAGAACTGGACAAAGGAATGGGGTCATTGGAATATTATAGACACTTTACCCAAAAGGCATTAACTGTAAAATTAGATATCACCGATTTTATTATTCAGCAAAAAAGAAACGGTAAAAAAGTGGCAGCTTATGGTGCCGCAGCAAAAGGGAATACTTTGCTTAATTATTGCGGCATTAAAAAAGATATGATTGATTTTGTTGTAGATGCCAATCCGCATAAGCAAAATAAATTTTTACCTGCGAGTCATATCCCGGTATTGGATGAGCAATATTTAAAAAATGCCCAACCTGATTTTGTAATAATTCTTCCCTGGAATCTTAAAGAAGAAATTACAACGCAATTATATTTTATAAAAGAATGGGGCGGTCGCTTTGTAGTTCCTATACCTTCATTAGAAATTATATAGGCATGAAAAAAGTATTGGTTACAGGGGCTACAGGTTTCGTAGGCAACTACGTGGTGGAAGAACTATTACGTAAGGGCTTTACTGTAATTGCTACATCATCTGATAAAAAAAAAGCGGCGCTGCAGCGGTGGTTTAATGATGTGGTTTACATAGACCTCAACTTAAAATCATTTGATGCCGGCATAAATTATTTCAATTATTTACATCAGCCGGATTTAATGATCCATCTTGCCTGGGAAGGCCTTCCCAATTATACCGATGACTTTCATATAAAAGAAAATTTACCAAGGCATAAAAATTTGCTGGAAAATCTTTTGCGAAATGGCTTAAAGGATATCACAGTAACCGGCACCTGCTTTGAATACGGCATGAAAGAAGGCTGCCTTTCTGAGGAGATGCAATGTAACCCTGAAAATGCTTATGCAGTTGCAAAAAATGAATTAAGAAAATGGCTGCAAGCAATATCTATTGAAGTGAAATTCAACTTAAAATGGATCAGGCTATTTTATATGTATGGGAAAGGACAAAATCAAAATTCCTTAATTTCGCAACTTGATAAGGCAATTGCGGGTAATGACCACGTTTTTAATATGAGTGGTGGTGAGCAGATCAGAGATTTTTTACCAGTAGAAAAAGTTGCGGAATATGTTGTCGCAATTGCATTGCAGAAAAAGCTGTTGGGTTTAGTAAATTGTTGTAGTGGTATTCCGGTTACGGTTAAAGACTTTGTAAAAGATTATTTGCAAAGGAATAATAAAATGATTCAGTTGAACCTGGGCTATTATAATTATTCTGAAATTGAGCCCATGAGTTTTTGGGGAGATAATAAAAAATTAAAATCTATTTTTAAGTAATGATTAAGTGTCCGCTGACAGGCAGTACAAATGTGAAAGTTATATATGAACAAAGTTCTGTTCCATTAATTCAGAATAAAGTATATGAATCAAAAGAGGCGGCAGTAAACGCTCCATGTAAGGATGTATTTTTAGCCCAATCAGTTGACAATGGTTTTGTTTTCAGCGCCGATTTTAGTGATTCCATTATTGATTATGATATGCATTACCAGAATGAGCAAAGCAATTCTGCATACTTTCGCAGGCACCTAGAAAATGTAATTGAGATCATGCAGGAAAATAAAACACTGGGTTGTAAAGTGGTGGAGATCGGTTGCGGTAAAGCCTATTTCATGGATATGCTTTTAGACAGGGATATTGATATCATTGGATTTGACCCTACTTATGAAGGGCATTCCGCTAAAGTGGTTAAAGATCTTTTTTCTGAAAAGTATTCCGACATCGGGGCAGAGTTCATTATCCTACGTCATACACTCGAACATATTGCACACCCATTTCATTTTATAAAAACAATTGCTGGCGCCAATAAACACAAAGGAAAGATATATATTGAGGTGCCCACTTTTGAATGGATAATGGAACACAATGCTACAGAAGATATTTTTTTTGAGCATTGCAACTATTTTACCCTAGAAACTTTACAGATGCTTTTCACTAAAAGCGTTGGCGGCCATTTTTTTAACGGGCAATACATTTATGTTATCGCCGACTTGGCAGATGTGAAAGATATCCTGGAAGTGAAGAGCGTAAAACCTTATGAAGTAAAATTCAAAGACAGAATAAAAGAATATGATTTATTAATAAGCGGATTAAAAAATGTTGCGATCTGGGGCGCAGGTGCCAAGGGTTCTACTTTTTTAAATTTGCTTGATAAAAAATGCGCAAAAGTAAAAACTGTAATTGATATCAATCCTAAAAAGCAACATCGCTATGTTGGTGGTACGGGTCATTATATTATTAAGCCTGAAGAACTGGCCGAACAAGCGATAGAAAATATTATCGTAATGAACAGCAACTATATCGATGAAATAAAAGCGGTAACTGAGCCACTCCATATTAACCTGAGGACACTTTAAAAATTTTAGCATGAACCCGGTAGAAACTTATAAGGCAGAATGTAAAACAAGGGTCGAATTGCAGGGAAAGAATGTGCCGTTATTGCAGGTAAGCAATGCGTTTACCGAAGCAACTATACGTTCTGGTTATTCCTACAATTTTACCTGGATGGGGCGCCCCATTATCCAATATCCTCAGGATATGATTGCCATGCAGGAAATTATCTGGGAAATAAAACCCGACCTTATTATTGAGACCGGTATTGCACATGGAGGCTCATTGATCTATTATGCCTCCATCCTGGAGTTGATCGGGAAAGGGGAAGTGCTGGGTATTGATATCGATATCAGGGGGCACAACCGTACCGAGATAGAGAAGCATCCGATGTTCAAACGGATAAAGATGATTGAAGGCTCGGCTATCAGTGAAGAAATTATTGAACAGATAAAACCACATGCAGCCGACAAACAAACGGTAATGGTTTGCCTCGATTCAAATCATACTCATGCACATGTATTTAAAGAACTGCAATTGTATTCTCCATTCGTAACTGTTGGTTCATACCTGGTTGCCTTTGATACCATTGTGGAAGACCTGCCTCCCGATCTTTATAATGACCGCCCGTGGGCCATTGGTGATAACCCCAAAACCGCTGTTCATGAATTCCTAAAAGAGAATGATGGTTTTGTAATCAATACTGAAATTGATAATAAACTTTTAGTGAGTGTGGCACCAAGTGGATATTTGAAAAGAATAAAATAATCCTTCGTTAAATGCCGGATACGGATAAGAAAAAACCATGGGTAAGTTTTTGTATGAGTACATACAAAAGACCTGAATTATTAAAGACAACTTTATTAACCATCGCCTGCCAAACCTTTACAGATTTTGAGGTTATCATATCTGATAACGATCCCGACAAAACTGCGGATCCCATTGTAAAAAGTATTAATGACAACAGGTTTAAGTATTTCGCCAATGGCGATAATCTCGGGATGATTAAAAGTTTTAATAAGAGTATTGAAAGGGCTTCCTCGGAATATATTGTAATGATCACGGATGATGATCCGGTATATCCCGGCATGCTGGATACCTTGTATAATCTATACCTGGCATATCCCGGTTATGGAGTTTATCATGGGGGTTGTGATGTAATTTACAATACACCGGAAATAGCAGCATCCTGCCGCGGAAAGGTTGGAATAAATTCCTGTTTGGCTGATTTACCGGTAGGACATATACGCACTTATTCGGCAGTTGAATTTCCAGTGGTGTTTTTCAGAAATGAAGTAGCCAATTATATGCTCTGGTCTGTTTGCGTTGTTAAGAAAAAAATACTTTTGCAAATTGGGGGGGTACCAGATTATGGCACTCCGTTTATGGGCGACTTGGCTTTCACAGTGCTGGTATGCTCACAGGAAGGGGTAGTGTTTATTAACACTTCACTTGGTGCACAAGTGGTACATGGAAAAAATTATGGGTATATACAGAATGATAATTATGAAGGTTACTACCATACTGCCGGTGGTTTTCATGAATGGATAGCTTCGAGGCTGTCATCAAGAAGAGATTGGAGAGCCATCAAATACGAGATGGAAAAATTCGTAGCCCGGTGGATGGTTAGTTACGGGTTATCTCTGAGAAAACATCTTAAAAAGAACAATGAATCCGTTACTAAGTTAAACAAGGTATTAAAAAAAATATTCAGGATTTCTTATATCAGCAAATGGCGCTGGAAATATTATATCAGTGCACATTTTCCACAGCTTTTTGAATATCTACTGCAAATAAAAAAAGCCTATTATTCTAAACCTGCCCATCACAAAAGCTTTGAATAAATTATCGATCATATTACCCGTTTACAACGGTGGCACACTCGTAAAAGAATGTGTGCAAAGTATTTTAGCACAAACTTACCCTGAGTTTAATTTATTGGTGTTAGATAATCATAGTGATGATGGTACACTGCTATGGATTGAATCTTTAAAAGACAGCCGCATCATTATTTATCCTTCAGAAGAGAAACTTACGATGGAACAGAACTGGGCCAGGGTAACCGGTATTCCAAAAAATGAGTTTATGACCCTGATAGGCCATGATGATATTTTGCATCCCGATTACCTGCAGGAAATGAACATTTTAATTACAACGCATCCAACTGCCAGTCTTTACCAAACACATTTTAATTTTATTAACGGTAAGGGTAAATTTATAAAGCCGTGTATGCCTATGGATGAAATGCAGCATGGGCATGAGTTCCTGGCCTGCCAGATGGCACGAACCATGGACAGCATGGGTACCGGTTATATGATGCGGAGTAAACATTTTGATGAAGTAGGAGGCATGCATCCGGATTATCCAAACCTTATTTTTGCAGATTATCAACTATGGGTACAGCTTTCCCTTATTGGTTACAAGGCAACCTCCAATAAATTTTGTTTCAGTTATCGGATTCATAACAGCATATCTAAACTCACTAACGGGGAACATTACCAGCAAGCATTTGAAAAATATATTTATTTTATTGCCTCTATCCTGAAAGATGAAAAAGTAGAAATGGTAGTGGAGAAATATGGCCATGATTTTTTGATGTACTTTTGTGAAAGTCTTTCCCACCGGATTCTTAAAACTCCATCTTCTGCCAGGAAAATTAAGGTGGGACAATTCATTGAAAAATGTGAAACACTGGCTGCAATTATAATTCCCGGACAAAAATTTGAGCCACGGAAAAAATTCCGGATAACTATTGCTGAGAAATTAGATGCTAATGAAGCTGGGCGCCGGGCTTTTCAATTTATAAAAAAATAAACTTATTTACTTTCATTAATAATATCCTGCTCCATCATTTCTTTTACTAGTGCCTGCAGATCATAATTTGGTTTCCAGCCCAGTTTCGTCCTGGCTTTTGTTGCATCACCTACCAACAGATCAACCTCTGTAGGCCTGAAAAATTTAGGATTAACGGAAATAACTTCCTGCCGTCTTGGCAACTGATATAAAGGGTTATTACATTTTACAACATACCCCTTTTCATCTACGCCGGTACCCTCAAAGGCTATTTCTACACCTGCTTCTGCAAAACATAATTTAGCAAAATCTTTTACAGAAGTGGTTTTGCCAGTGGCTAGTACAAAGTCCTCCGGCTCGTCTTGTTGTAACATACGCCACATACCTTCAACATAGTCTTTTGCATGGCCCCAATCTCTTTGTGCATCCAGATTACCCAGAGTCATTTTATCTAATTTGCCCAAAATTATCCTTGCCGTAGAAATAGTAATTTTTCTTGTTACAAATCCTTCACCACGCAGTGGGCTTTCGTGGTTAAATAAAATACCGTTTACGGCAAAAATATTATAGGCTTCTCTATAGTTTACGGTTATCCAATAGCCATACAGCTTTGCTACGCCATAAGGTGATCTTGGATAAAAAGGGGTTGTTTCTTTTTGCGGTACTTCCTGCACTTTACCATATAATTCCGAAGTAGATGCCTGATAAAATTTTGTTTTATTTTCCAGTTTAAGAATGCGGATGGCTTCTAACATTAAGAGTACGCCGGTACCGTCGGCAGTGGCAGTGTATTGCGGCGTTTCAAAACTTACCTGCACATGGCTTTGGGCGCCGAGGTTATAAATCTCATCCGGTTGGGTTTGTTGTATTATTCTTAGAATATTACTGCTGTCTGTCAAATCACCATAATGAATGAATAATTTGCCAGCATTTTTTTTATCAAAAATTAAATGATCAATCCGGGCGGTGTTTAACAGAGAGCTTCTTCTCCTGATGCCATGAACAATGTATCCCTTCTCTAAAAGAAGCTCAGCAAGGTAAGCGCCATCCTGCCCTGTAATGCCTGTTATAAGTGCCGTTTTCATTA
>JBDUCK010000412.1:0-2827 GCA_040003485.1 Ferruginibacter sp.
CCTTTAACTCATATATTTTCCTGAATCTTTCTAATAAATGGTTTGAAAACTGTCCTGTGGGGGGTCACAAAATAACTACTCTTCCCCGAGTGGCTTTTTTATGTGGCTGCATCTACCAACTGAATTGAGCATCCCGATTACAAATCGGGAAGGTCTTAGGTTTGAATCCGTGTGCGTTAAAAACTTCTACTGAGAAATTGGTAAATGCTGAGGAAGACGAACCGCAACTTTCCCATTATGAGACGGGGCAGTGAAGGGAAATAACGCTATATTAATTGAATGAATTTCTAAACCTGAGCGGTGATAAACTCGTCTTGCTTTTAAATAGTTTATTAAAAGACTGAGGGTATTCAAACCCCAGTTGATAAGCAATTTCACTTACCGATAAAGAAGTTGTTGCCAATAATTCC
This sequence comes from Ferruginibacter sp., assembly GCA_040003485.1. Lineage (GTDB taxonomy): Bacteria > Bacteroidota > Bacteroidia > Chitinophagales > Chitinophagaceae > Ferruginibacter. Next base: position 411 of record JBDUCK010000412.1, read on the forward strand.
TTTGACTTCTCAATTAATTTATTGTGGAGATGCTGCTGGGCATTTTGCCCGGTTAAGGAACGCAGCATGTCACTTAAATAATTTGCAGATACATTTAATTTATCAGCCAAAAACTGAACAGTTGGAAGACCATTTACCTGATCGCTTTCAAAACATTGGTTTAGTATGTCATTCAATTGCACCAGCAGGCTGCTGCTGATGGTTTTACGGGTAATGAACTGCCTGTTGTAAAACCTATTGCTGTAATTCAACAATAATTCCAGGTGCGATACCATTACATCCTGGCTGTAATTATCAATTGAAGAATGGTACTCCTGCTTAATATGATTGATAATGCTACCGATCATTTTTTCTTCCTTATCAGATAAATGCAGGGCTTCATTTACATCGTAAGAAAAGAACCCATACTCCTTTATTTTTTTACCGAGTGAATAATTTCGTATAAAATCCGGGTGAAACATGAGTGACCAGCCAAGGCAATCCCGGTGCCCGTCATCATCTACAGCTATTACCTGGCCGGGGCTGATAAAACTCATGGTGCCCTCATCAAAATCATAATAATTTTTACCATACCTCATCTTACCTTTAAAGCTCTTTTTTATGGAGATGATGTAAAAATTAATTACAAAACTGGCCACATTTTCTCCAGTAATATTTTTTACCTCTGCATGATCAATTATGGTTATCAGCGGATGTGCTGGCTTTGCCATTGAAAATAAACCAAACCATTCGGAAATGGAATGAATGATACGGGGAGGGGCTGTTATTTTTTTCATGTTAATTATACTGCTCTTAAAAAAAAGTTAACGGGAGAGACTCAATAAAATTTTCTCCCGTTAATTTTAATTGTCTATGGTAGCCATGGTAGCGGCATCGTACCGGTCGCCGGTTGAAACCCCCAGTGGCACAATTTTTTCCAGCAACTGCATTTCAGCTTCACTCAAAGTAATACCAGATGCAGCAAGGTTTTCTTCAACATATTTTACCCGCCTGGTGCCTGGTATCGGCACGGCGCCTTTTGCAATAACCCAGGCAATAGCCAACTGCGATGCCGTAATGCTTTTTGCATCGGCAAGTTTTTTTATCTCGGCAATGAGCTCAATGTTTTTGTAAAACATTGCCCCCATATAACGGGGAATAGATCTTCTGAAATCATTCTCCGGAAAATCATCCGGCGTTTTTATTTCGCCATTTAAAAAACCCCGGCTTAAAGGAGAGTAAGCTACAAAGCCAATGCCCAATTCTTTCAGCGTAGCTAAAATACCTACTTCTTCTACGTTTCTTTCAAACAAAGAATATTCTGTTTGCACAGCAGATAAAGGATGTATGGCATGCGCTTTTCGTATGGTAGCTGCAGAAACTTCTGACAGGCCGATGTATTTTACTTTTCCTTCTTTTACCAGGTCTGACATGGCTTGTACGGTTTCTTCAACCGGTGTAGCAGGATCTAACCGGTGCAGGTAATACAGGTCAATCACATCTGTTTGCAGATTTTTCAGCGAACGCTCTGCTGCTTTTTTTACATATGCTTTCTGTCCGTTTATTTGCCAGGTCAGTTGTTCGTTGTCGTCTATTTCGAACCCAAATTTTGTAGCGATGATATATTTATCCCTGTTGCCTTTAATGGCTTTTGCAATCAGCCTTTCGTTTAGTAGCGGGCCATACAGGTCGGCAGAGTCTAAAAAATTACCGCCTAATTCCAGCGATCGGTGAATAGTAGCAATAGAGCCAGCTTCGTCTGCTTTTCCATAAATATCCATATGTGCTATTTTGGTCATGCCCATGCAACCAAGGCCTTGTGTGGGAACAACAAGCCCCTCACTTCCTAATTTTATTTTTTTCATAATATTTGTATTAGTTATTAATTGAACTGCAAAAATCAGGAATTTTCAAATTACTAATGTATCCAAACTACTTGTAATTGTATCCAAAATGGAGTACCAGGTAATGTAAGGCCTAAATGCCGATTCATCCCGGGAAATGCACTTCGCAACAATATCCTGGTCCTTGCCGGACGTTGCGTAAATCATCAGTTTTAAAATAGGGGCCGCAATTATTAAACAAGAAAACAATAAAATTAATCGAATGCATGCTGTTTTCCTTTCGTCTTCTTTGTGCCGCCATTTTCTCATCTTCTCCAGTCTACCAGCCGGATATAAAAACTGATTAGTGCAAAAATGATGATACCAAACAACAATGAAAAATTTGATACCATTGGCCGGTTAGGATCGCCTGTGGAAATATGAAGTAGTTCCATCATCATTCCACCACCAATAAGGCTCACGATAATTCTCACCCAGACTTTTCTTAAGTATTTCATTTTATGTTTATTGATTGAGAAGGCATTATCTCCATAATATATTTTTGCCCTTTTGTTTGTCTACCGCAAAATATTTCAGAACAACAAACCAACGTGA
>JBDUCK010000119.1:0-9468 GCA_040003485.1 Ferruginibacter sp.
CGGATAGTAGAAGTTGCAATACCCATTCTTTCGCCAATAGCAGTGCATACGCCAAACACATGCCATTCAATAAAATGCTTAAAACGGTTCATACCGCTAATTTAAACAGATTTGGAATAAAAACAAGCGTTTTAAATAGTGACTGAGTTTTTGTAAATTTGCAATAATTCAATTTGAGAATACTAAGAATTAGTAGTTTGCAACTAAAGTCACCCGGTTATTCCACTAGCCCGCTTTAATTTTCAAATTGAGCTTTTTTCTAACCAGCCTGCCGGCAGGCAGGCCTACAAATATTTACCATGGCCTTCGATATTGAAATGATTAAAAAACTTTACGCAGAGTTTGGCAGCCGTATAGATGCTGCCCGTAAAGTAGTTGGAAACCCTTTAACTCTCACGGAAAAAATTCTATACGCTCATCTCTGGCAAGGAGAAGCTACTACGGCTTATGAAAGAGGAAAATCTTATGTGGATTTTGCTCCGGATCGTGTAGCCATGCAGGATGCAACAGCTCAAATGGCTTTACTGCAGTTTATGCAAAGTGGCCGTACAAAAGTTGCTGTTCCTTCTACCGTGCATTGCGATCATTTAATTGAAGCTAAAATAAACAGTAAAACAGATCTGGACAGAGCCGTACATGAGAGCAGTGAGGTATATGATTTCCTGGCTTCTGTAAGCAACAAATATGGAATTGGTTTCTGGAAACCGGGTGCTGGTATCATTCACCAGGTAGTGTTAGAAAACTATGCTTTTCCGGGTGGTATGATGATAGGAACAGACAGTCACACCGTGAATGCTGGCGGCCTTGGCATGATTGCAATTGGGGTGGGTGGAGCGGATGCCTGTGATGTAATGGCTGGCCTGGCCTGGGAACTTAAAATGCCAAAACTTATTGGGGTTAAACTAACGGGTAAGCTTAACGGCTGGGCCGCACCTAAAGATGTTATCTTAAAAGTGGCTGGTATCTTAACCGTAAAAGGTGGTACCGGTGCAGTGGTGGAATATTTTGGCGAGGGAGCAACCAGCATGAGTTGCACTGGTAAAGGCACTATTTGTAATATGGGTGCCGAAATAGGCGCTACCACTTCTACTTTTGGCTACGATGAAAGTATGAGCCGTTATTTAAAAGCAACCGGAAGAGAAGAAATAGCAGCAGCAGCAGATGCTGTTGCGGCACACTTAACCGGCGATGCCGAAGTTTATGCAAACCCGGAAACCTATTTTGACCAGGTAATTGAAATTGATCTAAATACATTGGAGCCGCATTTAAACGGCCCTTTTACACCAGACCTGGCTACACCAATTTCTAAAATGAAAGAAGCTGCCGCCGCAAATGGATGGCCCACAAAAATTGAAGTAGGGTTAATAGGAAGCTGTACCAACTCTTCTTACGAAGATATAAGCCGGGCGGTAAGCCTTGCCCAACAGGTAAGTGATAAAGGCTTAAAACTACATTCAGAATTTACCATTACTCCCGGTAGTGAGCAGGTGCGGTTTACCATAGAAAGAGATGGATTTTTAAACGTGTTTGATAAAATTGGTGCTACTGTTTTTGCAAATGCCTGCGGGCCATGTATAGGTATGTGGGCTAGGGTAGGGGCAGAAAAGGCAGAAAAAAATACGATCGTCCATTCCTTCAATAGGAACTTTGCAAAACGGGCTGATGGCAATCCCAATACATTTGCATTTGTTGGTAGCCCCGAAATTGTAACGGCCATGGCGATAGCCGGAACTTTGGATTTTAATCCGTTGACTGATTCATTAGTTAATGATAAAGGCGAGATGGTAAAATTAGATCCACCGACAGGATATGAATTACCGCCAAGAGGATTTGCAGTAGGGGATGCTGGTTTTCAAAAACCTGCCGATGATGGAAGCCATGTAGAAGTAATTGTATCGCCGGATAGCAAGCGCCTGCAGATACTGGAACCCTTTGCCGCCTGGGAAGGCACCGATCTTAAAGGATTAAAATTACTTATTAAGGCAAAAGGGAAATGTACTACGGATCATATAAGTATGGCCGGCCCGTGGTTAAAATTCCGTGGCCACCTGGATAACATCAGCAACAATATGCTGATAGGAGCTGTAAACTTTTTTAATGAAAAAACAGATTCAGTAAAAAATCAATTGACCGGCGAATACGGAACCGTACCCAATACACAAAGGGCTTATAAAGCAGCAGGTGTAGGAACAATAGTAGTGGGAGATGAAAATTACGGGGAAGGAAGCTCAAGAGAACATGCTGCTATGGAGCCACGCCACCTGGGCGTTAGAGCTGTGTTGGTAAAATCTTTTGCACGCATACATGAAACCAACCTTAAGAAGCAGGGCATGCTGGCATTAACCTTTGCAGTAAAAGAAGACTATGATAAAATTCTGGAAGATGATAGTATTGATATTTTAGGCCTCACAGATTTTACACCCAATAAAGCTTTGGCACTTTACCTGCATCATTCAGATGGTTCTTCGGATGTCATCCAGGTAAATCATACCTATAACGATCAGCAGATAGAATGGTTTAAAGCAGGTGCCGCTTTAAATATTATCAGGAAAGAATTTGCAGAGAGGCAATAAAGAATAGATATTTTATTTTAAATAGTTGTGTCTTAAGGCACAACTATTTTGTTTATGAAAATTGATTGGAATAATTTTTTAATCCACGCTGAACAAATCAACCAATGTATTAAAAAAAATTTGACATACCATACATTTTACCTTGCCTCAAACCATATCCTGGCTTTATCGTTCCAGTCTCCGTTGTAATTAATGGTAAGTTCTTCGCCTTTCTCAACAGGTTTAACTGTCTTTACAAAAATCGTATCTTCTTCAAAATCCATAAAATATTCGCAGTTGCTTTGGTAACTATGATTGTAGATCGGGATGAGGCCAAGCGCCATGCAACACTGATCTTTTTTTTTGCCCCATTCAAAAATATAATCATGCAGCAATGTTTTATCCAGGTGAATGCGGTCTTCTTTTTTCATCGCAATTACGGGTGCAATTTCAATCACTGTGCCGGCAGAAATTTTTGCATTCGTAAAAACACCCCGGCCTTTCTGATCTGTAGAATGAACATATAAACCAGGCAGTATCATAACATCTTATTAAAATTAAAAAAGTTAAATTGCGTTTCTTAATCACGAAAATAATACTTTGGGCGGATGTCTTTGGAAATTGATGAAATATCGTTGCAGCAGCAGTTTGAAGAAGCTATCTCTTCTGAAAATAAACTCCTGATCCAGGAGTTTTTAAATGACCAGAACATCAGTGATGTAGCTAACCTGATTTATGAAAACCATGATTACGAGACGCAGATAATTTCTCATTTAAGCATTCATCGGGCCGCCAGCGTTTTTAAAATATTAGACCTGAGTGAGCAAAAAAGGATCATTAAAAATTTACCTGCCTTTAAATCGGCAGAGTTATTAAATGAACTGCCACCAGATGACAGGGTAGACTTTTTTGAAGAATTACCTACAAGTGCCGTAAGGGAATTGATTAAAACGCTTGACCCCGAAGAAAGAAAAATTACTTTAAAATTATTGGGTTATCCTGAAAACAGTGTGGGCAGGCTGATGACACCCGACTACGTTTATGTATACGAACACAATACTGTAAATGAAGTATTGGAAACCATCAGGCATTTTGGCACCAATACCGAAACCATTGACGTTATTTATGTAATAAATGATAAAGGAGAATTGCTGGATGATATTCGTATCAGGGATTTTATTCTTGCATCACCGGAGGTAAAAGTAGATGAGCTGATGGATAGCAGGTATATCTCCCTCAATGTAAACGACGACCAGGAACTGGCAAGTGAAGCCTTTAAAATGAATAACAGGGTAGCCCTTCCCGTTACCGATGCACAAAATATTCTGTTAGGTATAGTAACAATTGATGATATGCTTTGGGTAGCGCATGAAGAGTTTAGCGAAGATATCCAGAAAATTGGGGGTACAGAAGCTTTAGAAGAACCATACCTTGATATCGGCATTATAAAGCTAGTAAAGAAAAGAGCAGGTTGGCTTGTACTGCTTTTTCTGGGTGAAATGCTTACTGCCACTGCTATGCAGTATTTTCAAAAAGAAATAGAAGCCGCAACCGTACTGGCATTATTTATACCGCTCATTATGAGCAGCGGCGGCAATAGTGGCTCCCAAGCGTCTACACTTATCATACAGGCTATGGCCCTGGGCGAACTGACCATAACAGATTGGTGGAAAGTAATGCGCCGTGAACTTATATCTGGTTTATTGCTGGGTGTTATACTGGGCAGCATTGGCTTCTTCCGTATTTTGCTTTGGCAGAATCTTCACATTTTCGATTATGGCGTTTACTGGAAATTGGTGGCAGCCACTATTTTCTTTTCGTTGATCGGTATCGTATTGTGGGGAAGCCTGATGGGCTCTATGCTACCCATCATTCTGAAAAGATTAAAGCTTGATCCTGCAGCCTCTTCTGCACCTTTTGTAGCAACACTGGTGGATGTAACAGGAATTGTAATTTATTTTTCTGTTGCTTACTTTTTTCTCAAAGGAATATTACTGTAAAGGATTCATTTTGTGACCCTCTTTCATTTTATTAGATGGCGTGCCATATTTTTTATATTGTATCGTTGTGCTATTGTTTTTTTTGGTGATGATGTATAAATTATCAAATTCATTGTCGGGAATTTCTTTCAGCCTGAAATTTGAAATTCCCAACATTTTTATAATTACCGGGATGGTATTACTGTGAGCAATAATGAGTATATTTTTTTGCTTATCTTTTTGTTCATTTATTTTTTCCTGCAAGCCACTACCTGTTGTATCAGCAATATATTCTACTACAGAGATGCCTGAATAAATGCTCAAAGAATCTGCTGTCATTTTTGTGCGCCGGTATTTGGTTGTATATATTTTATCAATATGTCTATTTTTTAAAGCGCGGTATAAATCACCGGCACGCAAAAGGCCTGCAGGTATAAGTACAGGATTATTGCCTGTGTCTTTTTCGGCATGCCTTACGATATAATAACTACCTGGCCGGGTAGTAATTGCATTTTGTGCAGTTGCAAAAAAATAAAAACACATCAGGCAAATAAACAAAATATGTTTTTTGAAAAGGAGTATTTTTTTCATTAAAGAAATCAATTTTTTATTAAAATAATATTTACAAGGATAGAATCATTCAGGATAAAATTCTAACGGAAAATTATGGAGCTGTACAACCTGTGTTCTTTTGCTAATATAATGTTTATGCGGCCTAAAAGATGCTTTCAGCCGATATTTTCAATAATATTGTAGATGGAAATTTACCACCAAAAAATAATCGACAATTTATGTGCGGAATAGTTGGATATACGGGCCCAAGGCAGGCCTACCCGATAATATTAAAAGGCTTAAAAAGATTAGAATACCGAGGTTACGATAGTAGTGGAGTTGCTCTACTTAATGATGGCAAATTAAATGTTTATAAAAAGAAAGGCAAAGTAGCAGAATTGGAAGAATATGTGATCGGTAAAAATGTAGAAGCTAATATAGGCATCGGGCATACCCGGTGGGCTACCCATGGCGAGCCAAGTGATAGAAATGCGCATCCACACACTTCGGCCAATGGCAGATTTGCCATTATTCATAACGGCATTATTGAAAATTATGCCCAGCTAAAATTTGAACTGGACAATAAAGGCTACCAGTTTACTAGTGATACAGATACAGAAGTACTGCTGAATTTCATCGAACATATCCAAAGCAATAATGATTGCAGCCTGGAAGAAGCTTTACGTATTGCATTGAAAAGAGTAACGGGTGCTTATTGTATTTTATTAATAGACAGCAACGATCCTGAAACAATTATTGCGGCACGTAAAGGCAGTCCATTGGTTATAGGCATTGGCAAAGGAGAGCATTTTTTAGCCAGCGATGCCTCACCAATTATTGAGTACACCAAAGAAGTTGTTTACATAAATGACTATGAACTGGCCATTGTAAAACCCGGTGAACTGATTTTAAAAAACCTGGGCAATGAAAAAATTACACCGTACGTAACCTTGTTGGATATGGAACTGGCTGCCATAGAAAAAGGTGGCTATGATCATTTTATGCTGAAAGAAATTTTTGAGCAACCCAGCACTATTTACGATTGCTTACGGGGACGGTTAGATGCACAGGCAGGCACTATTACCATGGCTGGCATAGATCAGCATATTGATCAATTGGTAAATGCCAACCGTATTATGATCATTGCCTGCGGCACAAGCTGGCATGCAGGCCTAATAGCAGAATATGTTATAGAAGAACTCTGCCGTATCCCGGTAGAGGTAGAATACGCTTCTGAATTTCGATACCGCAATCCCATTGTAAATAAAGGCGATGTAATTATCGCAATATCTCAAAGCGGCGAAACTGCCGATACGCTTGTAGCGCTGGAAAAAGCAAAAGAAAATGGCGCATTTATTTTTGGGGTAGTAAATGCAGTGGGCTCTTCTATTTCCCGTATCTCTCACGCCGGTGCTTACACGCATGCCGGTCCCGAAATAGGGGTAGCATCTACCAAAGCATTCACCGGGCAGCTTGCAGTACTAACACTTATGGCTTTAAAAATTGCCATTGAAAAAGGAACCATTACACAAGAACGTTATAGAGCACTCTTGGTAGAATTGCAGGATGTACCGGAAAAAGTAGATGCAATTTTAAAAAATGCTGAAGAATTAAAAATAATTGCTAACATCTACAAAGACGCAACTGATTTTTTATTTTTAGGTAGGGGATATAATTTCCCGATTGCATTGGAAGGAGCTTTAAAACTGAAAGAAATTTCTTACATACATGCAGAAGGCTATCCTGCTGCAGAAATGAAACACGGTCCCATAGCCCTGGTTGATGAAAATTTACCGGTTGTGTTTATCGCTACAAAAGATTCCTATCATGAAAAAATTGTGAGCAATATGCAGGAAATAAAAGCCCGTAAAGGCAAAATAATTTCTATCATTACAGACGGGGACAGCATCAGCCCAACATTGAGTAATCATGTTTTTAGTATTCCACCAGCAGATGAATTAATTGCGCCCATACTAAGCGTTATACCGTTGCAACTGTTTTCTTATTATGTAGGAACTGCAAGAGGTGTGGATGTAGACAAGCCACGTAACCTTGCAAAAAGTGTGACGGTGGAATAGTGGATAATTGATAATGGAATAAATGACAATTATATTCGCAACAGTGTAAGGATTTTTTTTGGGCCCGGCATTATTGCTACTATTTAGCTTCATTGGCGTCGCACTATTTTACATTTGTTCTTTATTCACCAAAGTTCAAAGTTTGTAATGTTATCAAGCTTTCTAATTATACCAAGTGCATTATCCTTTATCCAATTATCAATTATCAATTTACTAGAATGAACATTATTCAAACACATCCGGTAAAAGAATTAGGCTATAATTTTATTGACAAAAAGTATATTCCAAAAAATGAGGATGAATATTATCTCAGGAATTTTCAAAACCGATCTGGTATAAAATACCGTGCCCTTACCACTGCAGAATTAGATACTCTTATTCTTAATAGAAATACTTCAGATAACTGGAATAATGTGCAGGTGTCAAATAATTTTGACGCAGGTTTGGTAAAGAATTGCAAGTTTTATGGGCTTGTCCGCATTGGGAGCTTAGAGCCTTTGTACAAAGAATTTCACAACCTAAGGCTGGCAGTAGGGTTGTATAACAGTACCATTATAAGTTGCGACCTGGGAAATAATATCTGCATTGATAATGTAAATTATTTAAGTCATTATATCATTGATGATGAAGTAATGATTGCAAATGTAAATGAGCTGGCTACAACCGATTACTCAAAATTTGGGAATGGAATTTTAAAAGAGGGCGAAGATGAAAAGCTGAGAACCTGGGTTGAAGTATGTAATGAAAATGGCGGTAGAAGCATAATTCCTTTTAATGGCATGTTGCCAGGTGATGCTTTTATGTGGAGTAAGTATAGAGATGATGAGGCATTGCTGCAGAAATTTAAAGATTTTACTGAAAAGAAATTTGATAAACGGAGAGGCTACTATGGAAAAATCGGGGAGCGTACGGTGATAAAAAACTGTGGCATTCTTAAAGACGTCTGGATAGGTACAGATGCTTACCTGAAGGGTGCTAATAAAATAAAAAATGTTACCATAAACAGCGATGCCGATCGCAAATCGCAGATTGGAGAAGGTTGTGAAATGGTTAATGGAATTGTGGGATATGGTTGTCGGATTTTTTATGGCGTAAAAGCAGTAAGGTTTGTCATGTCATCCCACTCCCAATTAAAATATGGCGCCCGACTTATCAATTCTTTCCTGGGAAATAATTCTACTATCTCCTGCTGCGAAGTATTGAACACGCTTATTTTTCCTTCACATGAGCAGCATCATAACAATTCATTTTTATGTGCCGCATTGGTGATGGGGCAAAGCAATATAGCTGCTGGTGCTACCATTGGCAGTAACCATAATAGCAGGGGAGCAGATGGCGAAATGGTTGCAGGGCGTGGCTTTTGGCCTGGGCTATGTGTGAGCCTTAAACATAATTCTAAATTTGCCTCCTTCAGTATTATTGCCAAAGGCGATTTTCCTGCAGAGCTGAATATTCCTGTGCCCTTTTGTTTGATCAGTAATGACGTAGCCAATAATAATCTTGTGGTTATGCCGGCATATTGGTTTATGTACAATATGTATGCACTTGAACGCAATGCCTGGAAGTATCGTGACCGTGACAAGCGTACTGAAAAAATCCAGTTGATTGAATATGATTATTTAGCACCCGATACCATCAATGAAATGTTTGAGGCATTATCTTTTTTGCAGGCCTTAAGTGTGAAAGGAGACGGCACAGCCATCAGTTCCGGCTGGGAAAACAGCACCAGGGACACCCTTATTTTAAAAGTGCCTGAAGCTATTGGAATTTTTAAAGAGTTGATTCAATACTATGGTATAAGTTGCCTGCTTCAGCATATTCAAAAAAATAATTATGATGACTTTGAGTCTTTAAAAAAAATATTGACAGCAAAAATAAAGCGAAGCGATTTTTTGAATATCGGAGGCCAGTTAATTAAAAATTCATCTGTGCATTCATTTAAAAGTGCAGTAAAATCAGGCAAAATAAACAGCTGGGATGAGGTACACCAGTTTTATGGCATTGAAGGGAATAATTATGAAGCAGATAAAATGCAGCATGCTTATACGAGCCTTCTGGAGATTTTAAATATCACCGGCAAACAGTTTACAGCAGATCTTTTTAAAAAATTGCTGGAAGATGCAGTGAAAACAAGAACGTGGATGTGTAAAGGAATTTATGATGCAAGAGAAAAAGATTATACCAACCCTTACCGTAAAATGGTATACGATAATATAGAAGAAATGAATAAAGTAATTGGTGCGTTTGAAGAGAATAGCTTTATCCAGTCTCAACTAGGCGAATTGGATAAAATGAAAAAAGATATTA
>JBDUCK010000120.1:0-9438 GCA_040003485.1 Ferruginibacter sp.
TTCCACACAGTTCCACATCATCCATTTTCCGGCAGCCGGTGGTGTAACATTTTCCCAATTCTGGCCACCATTTTTGCTCACGTGTATTAATCCATCATCGCTACCCGTCCATAATAAATCTTTTTCAATGGAAGATTCTGCCATAGTAAAAATGGTACAATAAACTTCTACACCTGTATTATCTTTTGTAATGGCGCCGCCGCTGCTGCGTTGGCGAATTTTGTCGTTGGTTGTAAGGTCTCCGCTAAGTGCTGTCCAGGAGGCGCCCTCATTTTCGCTTGCAAATAAAACATTCCCTGCTGCATATAATTTTTTAGGATTATTGGGCGAAAAATAAATCGGGAAATTCCATTGAAAACGATATTTAGAAACATCTGCACCACCGCCTAACGGATCATCAGGCCATACGCTCACGGCCCTGTTTTCGCCGGTTTTATGATCGTAGCGGGAAAGGTAGCCACCATAATTTCCGCCATAAACAATATCGGGGTTTAAAGGATCGGCCACCACATATCCGCTCTCTGCACCTGCCGTTGGCGACCAGTCTTGCTGGGTGATTTCTCCGTTATCACTCCTCGATAAAATTCTTACTGTGGAATTATCCTGCTGTGCTCCTAATATCCTGTAGGGAAAATGATTATCGGTACTTACCCTGTAAAACTGTGCCGTGGGCTGGTTTTGATAAGTGCTCCAGTTATTACCGCCATCAAAACTTATTTGGGCACCACCATCATCACCTATGATCATCCTGTTGCCATCTTCCGGGTCTATCCACAGATCGTGATGATCGCCATGCGGCGTATTTATATTTTTAAATGTTTTTCCGCCATCCGTACTTTTTAAAAAATTTACATTCAGCGCATACACATTATTTTCATTTTTAGGATCTACAAAAATCTTGCTGTAGTACCAAGCCCGCTGCCGTATGTTGTTATCGCTGCTTTGCAAAGTCCAGCTTTCACCGCCATCGGTGCTTACAAATAATCCCCCGGCGGGATTTTCAATTAGCGCATAAATCTTATCGGTGTTGGAAGGGCAAACCGTAACACCTACGATTCCCCAAAGGCCTTTTGGCAAACCTTTATTTGCAGAAATATTTTTCCAGGTTTCGCCCCCATCTACACTTTTCCAAAGGCCGCCGCCATCACCGCCGCTTTCTAAACTATAAGCTGTTCGCTGAATGCGCCAGGTGCCGGCATACAGTACTGAAGGATTACCCGGCTCCATAATTAAATCGCTGCAGCCGGTTTGATTATTTATATATAACACTTTCTTCCAGGTTTTACCGCCGTCGATGGTTTTGAAAATGCCACGATCCTGACCCGAGCTAAATAAATGCCCAATAGCTGCTACCCAAACAATATCTGGATTCTTTGGATGAATAATTATCCTGATAATATGCCTTGTATCTTTCAAACCCAGGTTACGCCAGCTTCTGCCGGCATCATCACTGCGCCAGATACCAAAACCCTCACTTACATTTCCTCTAAGTGTACTCTCCCCTTCCCCGGTATATAAAACGGTATTATCACTTGGGGCTACTGCCACACAACCGATAGAGCCGCCAAAATATTTATCAGAAATATTTTTCCAGTTGCTGCCCCCATCAATTGTTTTCCATACACCGCCGCCGGTGGCTCCAAAATAAAATGTATTTTTTTGCTTCGTATCCCCTGCCACTGCACCGCTTCTTCCGCCCCGGAAAGGCCCGACCAGCCTGTATTTTTCTTTGCTAAATAAAGTGCTGTCATTATTTATCGTAGCAGGTATTTTTTTTTGGGAGAAAGAAATAAAAGCTACCAGGCATGTTACTAAAAGTAATATTGGTTTTTTCATTACAATTTTATTTTGTTTGAATGGGCACAAAAGATATAAAATTATAAAATGACTTCCGCAAAATGAGGCATTTAATTTTAGAGCGGATATAATAAATTTTTATATTTAACCCGCTAAACAAATTATACTTAGTTTTTGTGTTGTTATGCTTTTAGGTATTACTTTGTAAAAACGGTTTATCATTTAAATAAAAAGCAATGGCCTCTTTTTCAATAAAAGGAAATATAGTACAGATAGAAGAAAGAGAAATTTTTTTTGGAGAAGTTGTAGTGGAGAATGAAAAAATTTTATCAATCAAAAAACTTGCTGCTCGTGAGGAAGGTACGCACTACATCATTCCTGGGTTCATAGACAGTCATGTACATATTGAAAGCAGTATGCTTGTACCTGCAGAATTTGCCAAGCTGGCGGTGGTACACGGCACTACGGGCACCATCAGCGATCCGCATGAAATAGCAAATGTATGTGGCCTGCCCGGTGTACAATACATGATAGATAACGGTAACACGGTCCCTTTCAAATTTTATTTTGGCGCACCAAGTTGCGTACCAGCTACAATTTTCGAAACAGCAGGTGCAGCACTAAATGCCGAAGAGGTAGAAAAATTACTGGCACAGCCGGAAATAAAATACCTGAGTGAAATGATGAACTTTCCCGGGGTTTTACACAATGATGAAGCCGTAATGAAAAAAATTGCGGCCGCAAAAAAAAACAATAAGCCGGTGGATGGACATGCCCCCGGCCTGAGAGGAGAAATTGCTAAAAAATATATTGATGCCGGAATAAGCACGGACCATGAATGTTTTACTGCAGAAGAAGCTTTGGACAAACTAAAGTACGGTATGAAAATTTTAATAAGAGAAGGAAGTGCAGCAAAAAACTTTGAGGCTTTGATAAACCTGATGCATGAACATTACGAAAACATGATGTTTTGCAGCGATGATAAACATCCCGATAGCCTGGTGGAAGGGCATATTAATTTACTGTGTGCCAGAGCGGTTGCTAAAGGCATTGATGTTTTTAAAGTATTACAGGCAGCTTGTATAAACCCCGTGCTGCATTATAAAATGCACAATGGCATATTAAGAGAAAATGATGCAGCAGATTTTATTGTTGTAAAAGATCTGCAACAATTTGAAGTAGTGGAAACTTATATTGATGGTGAACTGGTGGCAGCAAACGGCAAATCATTTATAAAAACTACCCCATCGGCTATTATAAACGAATTTAATTGCGATGAAAAAACCGTGGCTGATTTTGCCTTAGCTGCAAATGATATCACGAATGAAATACCGGTAATAGAAGCGCTGGAGGGACAATTGATAACCAATAAAATTTTGCGGAAGGGTACAGTAGAAAATGGGTTTTTACTGAGCAATACAAAAGAAGATATTTTAAAAATAGTAGTGGTAAACAGGTACAGAAATGCACCCGTTGCAAAAGCATTTATTAAAAACATTGGGTTAAAATCAGGGGCCATTGCTTCATCAGTTGCACACGACAGTCACAATATTGTTGCAGTAGGTGTAGATGATGAAAGCCTGTGCAAAGCAGTAAATTTATTGATTAAACAACGGGGTGGGATAAGTGCAGTTGGAGGTAATACAATGATGGTGTTGCCTTTACCGGTAGCAGGATTGATGAGTGCGGAAGATGGATATAAAGTAGCTGCCGATTATACTGCTATTGATAAAATGGTAAAAGAAGAATTACGCTCTGCTTTAGCAGCGCCCTTCATGACCTTATCATTTATGGCCTTGCTGGTAATACCACATTTAAAATTAAGTGACCTGGGATTATTTGATGGAGATAGTTTTAAATTAATGGATAATTAATAATTATAAATGAATACTATTTTCAATAAAAATTATCTCCCTTAAAATATTTAATATTTAGCCCCGGCTATATGCAAAGCCACACTATCTGAGCCTTTGGGTGCAAAATATTTTGATTTAAAATTGCTGCTTGCGCCGGGGTGTACGGTTTCGTAAACCGTTTCATGGTCTTCTTCCAGGAGGGTGCCGGTTTTACTGTAAAAAGAAAGCTTGATGTCAATATCTTTATACGCAACTACTTTTGCATTGTTACTCACCTTTCCTCTTATCACCATTTGCCCAAGCAGGTTTTTTTTATTATTACCTTCTACACTAAGAAAGCGGGCCGGGTTTTTTTGTTCTGTTTGTGCAAGGGACTCTTTGGTATTTTCGTATTTATCAGTAGCTATATCGTATTGGTGGCCGTTACGGCACGATCCAATAATAAGAATCAGGCTGCAAAAAAGAATGGATACAGGCTTCATAAAAACTAATTTATTGTTTATGATAAAAGGGTAACCAAAAATAAAGGAACCTGAACGATTTTATTATAGTTTTGTTGACTGGTGATAATTTTAACTTATTGTTGCCGGATTGATAATAAAATGGCTGTTTCATTTGTAAGCTTACTGATTATTGCTGAATGATAAACTGAAGTAAAAGAGTGCGACGCCATTGAAGATGAACAATGGTATTTAGCCAGGTTCAAAAAAATACTACCGATTAAAAACATATTGAAAAATGGTACACAATTTAAGCAAACAACATTCCCTGATAAGTAACTGGGTGAGCGAACTGAGAAGTGTGGATGTGCAGCAGGACCGTATGCGTTTTCGCAGAAACCTGGAGCGTATTGCCGAAGTTATGGGATACGAAATAAGTAAACAATTAGAAACCGAAGATGTAGAAATAACAACGCCTATGGGTATAGCAAATTGTAAAATGCTAAAAGAACAACCCGTACTGGCTACTATTTTACGGGCCGGGCTCGCTATGCATAATGGCTTGCTTAGCTATTTTGACCGTGCCGACAATGCATTCCTCAGTGCTTACAGAAAACATAATGCTGACGGTACTTTTGAAATCAGCCTGGAATATATGAGCTGCCCGGAAATTGATGGACGTGTAATTATTTTAAGTGACCCGATGCTTGCTACAGGGTCTTCGCTTGTAAAATCTATACAATATTTAAAGCAGGAAGGGGATATTAAAGAACTACATATTGTTTGTGCAATTGCGTGCAGCGTGGGTATTGAATTTGTTTTAAGGGAAGAGCCAAAAGCTATAATCTGGTGTGGGGATATAGATGAAGAACTTACCGCTAAAGGTTATATAGTACCTGGCCTGGGAGATGCCGGCGATTTAGCCTACGGCGCTAAAATGCAGGGATAAAAAAGTTGATAGATGATAGTAATTAGCTGATTGAGCGTCCAACCTTACAAATAAACGATTTCAAGTAACTGTCAACTGGCATCTGTCAAGTAATATCCTATTTTTCAGTACCGTCAATTATCATAAACCTTAAGAGAGCGTGCAGCATTTTACTTCATTTCCTTATCTTTAATACTTACAATCTGTTTTGAAATGAGAAAATGTCTTTTTATTATTTGTACCATTTTAGTTTCCACTACACTTAAAGCACAGGATCCGCATTTTTCTCAGTTCTTTAGTTCACCACTTACTTTAAATCCTGCATTTACGGGAAAGTTTGACGGGCTATGGAGATTGGCAGCCAATCATCGGGATCAGTGGCCTTCTATTCCTAAGGCATATGTTACTTCCAGTGCTTCTATTGATTTCCCAATTTTAAAATCACGTATTCCAGATGGTGATGTTTTTGGTGTCGGGCTTTCGGGTGTATCTGATGCAAGCGCCAACAACCAGCTAAAATTAAATTATGGATCCATTTCCATGTCGTATCATAAAGCATTGGATGAAGATGGTTATAATACCATTGGTGCCGGTTTCCAGGGCACATACAGCAGCCTGGTTTTGGATGTAAGTAAATTATTATTTGAAGATAATCTTACGCAAAATGGTTTTGATCCCGTGGCCCGTCCTACTGCCGAAACTTTTAATAACGGTACAAATCAAAGTTACCTGGATGTAAATGCAGGCTTACTCTATTCCGGTTCGTCTAACGGTGAAAATAATTATTACCTCGGTGTTTCCATGTATCATATCAACAGGCCTAAAGTAAGTTTTAAAGATAAGAACTGGTACCTCAGCGGCCGGTTTACTATACATGCCGGCGGTACACTACCGGTTTCTGACGTGTTATCTATTAATGCTTCCGCCATTCACCAGATACAGAATAAGGCAAGTGAAACTACACTTGGGGCAGCCCTTGAGCTAAATGCCAATAACGACAAAACAAATCCTACCAACGTTTATATAGGCTCCTGGATACGTTTTAATGATGCAATTATACCTTACCTGGGACTTGAGATCAACGGTTTACGGATTGGAGCAAGTTATGATGTAAATGTCAGCAGCCTAAAAGCGGCTACTGGTAACCGTGGTGGCTCAGAATTTTCTATCATTTATATAAAGCGCCCGGCGCAAAGCAAAGGAATTCCTTGTCCTAAGTTTTAATTTTTTGGTAATGGACATTTATTCATTCATCAGCATTGTTGTGTCACTCACTTGTACGGCATAGCCTTTTTCATCTTTTATCTAAGCGTTTGATTTCACCCCGTCCGAACGGTTTTATCCGGGCGGACAAAGAGACAAAGAGAAAAATACAGAAGGCGAAAAGAGCTTGTATAGAAAAAATAATTTTATTTTAAAGCATTCTCCTGGTGCCCTCTCCATTTTTGGAAGGGGGTTGGGGTGAGGTATCATTTATTAGGCCTTCCACTCACAAATTTATTTCCTTTAATATAAAACCGGTATGGCAGCAGGCCATCTGCACCGGCACTTTCTACGCCTATTCTTTTACTACTGCCAATTTCATCAGCAGTTAATTTAAATTTCTTGTTTTCGTAAATAGCAATCGCATCATCCAGTAATACAAGCCCGGAATGATTTTTAGAAATCCCCAGCGCTTTCCCAGTATTACCAGGGCCTTTGGTCAATGTATAATCTAATCTTGGCTTTCCCGTCCGGGCAAGCATTGCATCAATGCCATCAACGGGCTCTATCGCACGTATTAAAACTGCATCCGGAATTTCTTTTTTGTTAGTAACCACATTAAGCATTTGATGCATGCCATAACAAATGTAAATATATGCAGTGCCCGGTGCAGCATACATATGTTCGTTACGTGCCGTCCGCCTGCCGTTGTAAGAATGTGAAGCCTTGTCAATGTGTGCCACATAAGCTTCTGTTTCTACTATACGGCCACTCGTAATTATATTATCAATATTTGTAACAACAATTTTGCCTAACAAATCCTTTGCTACCTGCACCACATCTTCCCTGTCATAAAACTGCAATGCTAATTTTTTCATAGCCACTAATTTTAAACAAAAATAATGAGGAGTTGTGAGTAATTAATGTTTTCTATCTTTAGAAAAATAATTCAGTATTCAATATTCACTATGCTCAAAGAAATCATTATATCCATCCAATCATTTTTTGATGCACACCGGTTTATTATAAAAAACAAGTTGTGGAAATGGATAATGATACCTGGCATTATATATACCATTCTTTTTATTGCAGGCTTATACCTTTTCTGGGTTTCCAGTAACAGTGCTATTGAATTTATTTTACTTAAAACGGGCGTAAAAAACTGGCTGGATAAAATGCAGGATAGCTGGCTTAGTTTCTTTTTTATTGTAGGGCAGATTATTTTAAGGCTGGTAATGCTGCTGTTTTATTTTTCCCTCTTCAAATTTGTATTTCTCATTATCGGGTCACCGGTATTTGCGTATTTAAGTGAAAAAACAGAAAGCATTATTGAAGGAAAAGATTTTCCTTTTAATTTCAGGCAGCTTTTAAAAGATATTGCCAGGGGCATACGCATTGCCCTTAGAAATATTTTGTGGCAAACAGTTTATATCATTACAATTTTAATTTTATCCTTCATTCCCTTGTTTGGATGGATAGCACCACTTGTAGCATTACTGGTGGAATGTTATTATTTTGGCTTCTCTATGCTGGATTACAGCAGTGAAAGAAATAAATTAACTGCCCAGCAAAGTATTGATCTTATTGGCAGGCATAAAGGTTTAGCCATTGGTAATGGCCTGGTTTTTTATTTAATGCATATTGTTCCTTTTGTGGGCTGGTTATTTGCCCCAAGTTATGCAGTAATTGCAGCCACCCTCAGTTTGATAAGTGCTAAAAAAAATCATGTAATCATCTAATTAATCCATGGTAACGGTTTATTTAATTCCTTGTGTGCTGGCAGAAGATGCAACTGAAACCATTCCGGCATATGTAATGGAAGCCGTAAAAAAATGCCGGGTAATTTTTGCAGAAAATGAGAGAACGGCACGCCGGTTTTTAAAAAGCATGGATAAGGCAATTGTGATTGACGATTATGAATGGTTCGCAATTCATAAAGCAGAAGAAGAACAAATACTGAATTTTAAACAGAAAATAAAAGAAGAAAAAAATATTGCTATTATAAGCGAAGCCGGTTGCCCTGGCATTGCCGACCCTGGCCAGTTATTAATAATGGCTGCACAGGATCTCGGCTCTATTGTAAAGCCCTTAGTAGGCCCCAGTTCTATATTGCTTGCCCTTATGGGCAGTGGTATGAATGGTCAGCAGTTTGAGTTTTTGGGTTACCTCCCCATTGATAACCTGGAAAGAATAAAAAAAATAAAAGAGCTGGAAACCGCTTCTCAAAAAAATAACAGTACGAAAATTTTTATTGAAACGCCTTACCGTAATAATCAACTACTGGAAGCCTTACTAAAAACATGCGAAGCTAAAACAAGGCTTTGCATTGGTGTAAATATTACAGCGTCAAATGAAAGTATTCAAACTTTTACAATAGTACAATGGAAAAATAAAAAGCCGGAACTACATAAGCAACCGGCAATCTTTTTATTATATGCAGGGACTTAAATTAGTGCCCTGTTATCGGTTTCATACTCCTGATTTCATCTACCACAAATTCGCTGTAGCCCCGCCATGGCAGAGGATTTTTATATTCTTTGTAGTGTAGATCAAAATAGCCACCGCTATTATTCATTAATACATTGGCAATGCTGTCACTGGCTACCGAAAATTCAAATTCGTAAGATTGTACTCCTCCTGCAGCTTGTGCCCTAAACCCTGATTGTATCAATTTACCTTCATAAGTTTTAAAAATATTTCCTTTCTTAACCAGGTAATTCAACTCCCCGGATTTTACCCCTTCTCCAAAAACATAAAAATATCTCCACCAGGTAACAATGCCCAACACTAATATAATTATCAGCGTGAACCATCTTAAAAACCTTTTAAAACCACTCGTTCTTTTTTGAATAACGGGGCTTTTAAAATCATCCATAAAATATTTTTTTGGCTCTACTAAAAAAAATGTCTGCGGAAATTATAATCCGTATTCACTTACTAACCACACAAATGCTGCCATGTTTACGGCACCTAAATCTAATTCCCTTTTGCTTACGGCTTCAAAGGTATCTGTGGCAGCATGATGCAACTCAAAATATCGCTGGCTGTCTGGTGCAAACCCCGCCAAAGCTGCACCTACTTTTTTGAGGGGCCCTACATCAGATCCACTGCCGCCGGCAATAAATTCGTACACACCATAATTATAAAATAAATTTTTCCATTGCATTACTTTTGCTTGTTTTTCTTCACTCATTTCCAGGTCAAAAGCTCTTGG
>JBDUCK010000413.1:0-2812 GCA_040003485.1 Ferruginibacter sp.
CAATATCATGTACATCGCCTTTTACTGTAGCCAGTAAAATTTTTGCTGCACCTGCACTCTCTTCATTGATGGTGCCTGCGGCAAGATGCGCCTGTTTTCTTTCTTCTTTTTCCAGCTCAATAAAAGGGGTTAAAACAGCTACAGCCTTTTTCATAACCCTGGCACTTTTTACGACCTGCGGCAAAAACATTTTTCCTGCACCAAAAAGATCACCCACAATATTCATCCCATCCATCAAGGGGCCTTCAATAACTTCCAGCGGCTTCGGATATTTTAATCTTGCTTCTTCTGTATCTGCATCAATGTAATCTGTAATACCATTTACCAAAGAATGCGACAGGCGTTTTTCCACCGTTTCTTTTCTCCAGCTTTCATCTTTAATATTTTCTTTGCCTTTTGCTTTTATGGTTTCTGCAAATACAATGAGTGCTTCCGTGGCTTCGTTATTGTCATTGTTGCGGTTTAAGATCACATCTTCACAAAGCTTCCGCAGCTTGGGTTCTATCTCATCATACACCACTAGTTGTCCGGCATTTACAATCCCCATATCCATACCGGCCTGTATGGTATAGTAAAGAAAAACGGCATGCATGGCTTCCCGTACATGATCGTTACCCCGGAAAGAAAATGACATATTACTTACGCCACCACTTACTTTCGTTAAGGGCATTAATGCTTTTATTTCCCGGGTAGCCTCAATAAAATCCAGAGCGTAGTTATTATGCTCTTCAATACCGGTAGCAATGGCAAAAATGTTTGGATCAAAAATAATATCCTGTGGATCGTAGCCTACCTGCTCTGTTAGAATTTTATATGCCCGCTGGCAAATTTCTACTTTACGTTTTTTTGTATCTGCCTGGCCCACTTCATCAAAAGCCATTACAATTACTGAAGCGCCAAAACTTTTACAGATAAATGCCTGCTCTATAAATTTAGCTTCGCCTTCCTTCATAGAAATAGAATTTACAATACATTTTCCCTGTACGCATTTTAGCCCGGCTTCTATGATCTGGAATTTACTGCTATCGATCATAATGGGAATCTTTGCAATATCCGGCTCTGCCTGTACCAGGTTTAAAAAAGTGGTCATGGCTTCAACACCTTCCAGCATGGCGTCATCCATATTTACATCAAGTACCTGTGCGCCGTTTTCTACCTGCTGTCTTGCCACGGATAAGGCTTCTTCATATTGCCCTGCACGGATAAGGCGTGCAAATTTTTTACTGCCGGTTACGTTGGTACGCTCACCCACGTTTACAAAATTTGTTTCCGGGCGAACGATGAGTGGCTCTAATCCGCTTAATCTTAAATATGGTTTAATTGATGTCATGTTTTATTTATTTAACCACAGAGGTTAATGAGTTTTTTCACAGAGTAAAAAGAGTAATTATAAAATAAGCCGTTTAATTCCGTTTTTTAAACTTGCAGTTTTAAAATTTAGCAAAAGGCCAACTTTACAACCTGAAAGTTTTAAATAAGTTAATAATTGTGCCGAATGCACATCTGTAAAACATTCAGCACATTTTATTTCAAGTATAACTTTATTTTCTACCATCAGATCAACTCTGTATCCTACGTCCATTTTAATTTCTTCATAATATAATGGCATTGCCTTTTCTTTCTCTGTGTAGATATTGTTTTTATTTAGTTCATAAAACAGGCATTCTTTATACGAAGATTCTAAGAGACCAGGCCCCAACGCCGAATGAATCTTGAATGCATATTTTAATATTGTTTCTGTCAGGTTATTAATGTTATCCATAAGCTTAGAATTGTAAACTTCCAATACTCTGTGAAAAACTCCTTAAACTCTGTGGTTATGCTAATATTTCTTCTACTACTGGCAATTCCCTTGCACTATATTTTGCTACTTCGTCTGCAATATGTTTTATATGATCTGGTGTAGTGCCGCAGCAGCCACCCACGATATTAAGCCAGCCATTGGCGGCCCACTCTTCGATAATATGTGCGGTTTCATGCGGCTGTTCGTCATACTCCCCAAAAGCATTAGGCAATCCTGCATTTGGATAGGCAGAGGTATAACAGGCAGCGATAGACGAAAGCTCTTCTATATGCGGCCGCATTTCCTGTGCACCTAATGCACAGTTCAATCCTATGCTAAGTGGGTTTGCATGCATTACAGAAACATAGAATGCTTCCAGCGTTTGGCCGCTTAATGTTCTGCCGGATGCATCGGTGATGGTGCCCGAAATCATAATGGGTAACTCAGGCAGGTTATTATTTCTGAAATAATTTTTTACTGCGTAGATAGCCGCTTTGGCATTTAATGTATCAAAAATAGTTTCAATTAATAATAGGTCTACACCGCCATCTGATAACCCTTTTATTTGCTCGGTATATGCGGCAGCAACTTCATCAAAAGTAACGGCACGAAAACCGGGATTATTTACATCGGGCGAAAGCGATAATGTTTTATTTAACGGCCCGATAGCACCTGCAACAAAGCGTGGCTTTTCAGGATTCATTGCGGTGTATTTATCAGCCGCATTGCGGGCACATTTTGCTGAGGCTACATTTAATTCGTAAGCAAATGCCTGCATATCATAATCAGCCTGGGCAATAACGGTGCTGCTGAAAGTATTGGTCTCAATAATATCAGCGCCTGCTATCAAATACTCCTCATGAATGGCTTCTATAATCTGTGGTTGTGTGATGCTTAGCAGATCGTTGTTGCCTTTTACATCGGTATGCCAGTCTTTGAAACGGGTGCCTCGATAATCTTCTTCTGAAAGTTTATAGCGCTGTATCATGGTGCCCATGGCGCCATCGATGATGAGGATGCGTTTTTTTA
>JBDUCK010000414.1:0-2805 GCA_040003485.1 Ferruginibacter sp.
CATGCAAAAAATTGCAAATTTTATTATGAGTAGAAAATTCATTCCAGTAATCCTGGTTCTTACCGGCGCAAGTTTTTTCCTTGCTTTTCAATCGCAAGGTAAAAATGATAATGAAGACAACCCTAAAATAAGGTATACTAAAATTTTACGGAATGTTGGTGTACTCCTGGAAGAAGGCCATGTAAATCCTAAAAAGATTGACGATGTTTTCAGCAAAGAAGTCTTTAAGAAATTTATAGAAACCCTTGATGGAGATAAAAATATTTTATTGCAATCAGATGTTGATAATTTCAAGAAATATGAGACAACTATTGATGATGAAATTCATGGTGCGCCTATAGAATCTTTTTATGCCATCAATGATGTATATCTGAAACGCCTGAACGAGGTCTCCATTTTGTATAAAGATATCCTGGCGAAGCCTTTTGATTTTACAAAGGACGAAACTGTGATGATGGATCCGGAAAAAATCAGTTTTCCTGCATCAGAAGCGATGCGTACAGATACCTGGAGAAAAAGACTGAAATACCTTGCCCTGGATAAATATGTAGCCATGCAGGATGACAGGGAAAAAAATAAAGCAAAAAAAGATTTTAAAATAAAAGCCGACAGTACACTGGAGAGAGAAGCCCGTGAGCAGGTACGCAAACAGATTGAACGTTATTATACTACCAAAAAAACCAGGGAAACAAGTGACGAGAATTTCAGCACATTTGTAAATTCGATAACCAGTGCTATGGACCCACACACTGACTATTTTCCACCGGTTGATCTGAGGTCTTTCAATGAATCGATGAAAGGTAGTTTTTATGGCATTGGAGCTTTGCTGAAAGAAGACAACGGAGCCATAAAAATTGCAAGCCTCACCAGCGGTGGCCCTGCCTGGAAAAGTGGTGAGCTTAAAGAAAATGATGAGATAATAAAAGTAGCGCAGGGTAACCAGGAGCCAGTAGATGTAACTGGCTATGCTGTACCAGATGCAGTAAAATTAATCCGTGGCGCAGATAAAGGATCTGAAGTGAGGCTTACCATAAAAAAAATGGATGGTGTAATGAAAGTAATTTCCTTAAAAAGGGATGATATTAAATTGGATGAAACATTTGCAAAATCAGCAATTATAACAGGGGAACACAAGATCGGTTATATCTATCTGCCAGAGTTTTACGCAGATTTTGAAAAGCCAAACGGCGCCCGTTGTGCAGCTGATGTGGCAAAAGAACTGGAAAAATTAAAAGCAGAAAAAGTAGATGGAATTGTTTTGGACCTTAGAGGTAATGGTGGCGGGTCATTATACGATGTAGTTCAAATGGCTGGCTTGTTTATTGAAGATGGCCCGATATGCCAGGTAAAAGGCAGGGATGAGAAGCCACAAATATTACGTGACAGGGATAAAACTGTGCAATACGGCGGTCCATTTGCCGTAATGGTAGATGAGACTAGTGCTTCGGCTTCCGAAATATTTGCAGCGGCTATTCAGGATTATAAAAGAGGAATTATTATTGGCAGCACTTCTACCTACGGCAAAGGAACTGTGCAACGCAATATTCCTTTAAACCCGGAAAGTGAAACTAATCTTTTTACAACAAAACTAGGTGATGACCTGGGTACGGTAAAACTCACCTTGCAAAAATTTTACCGGATCAACGGTGGGGCCACGCAATTAAAAGGTGTAGTACCGGATGTAGTTCTGCCAGACAGGCTTGAGTATCTTAAGTTCAGGGAAAAAGATAATCCTGATGCGTTAAAGTGGGATGAAATAGCTAAAGCTGATTACAAAACCTGGATGAGTACCGTTAGTGAAAATGCATTGATCAACAGTGTAAACGCAGACGTAAATAAGAGTATCACTTTTGGCAAAATAAAAACCAATGTAGATTGGCTGGCAAAAAATGCCGACCGGGAATACGACCTAAATATTACCAAGTATAAAGAAGACCAGAAAGAATTAAAAGCCGTGTATAAACAATTAGAAGACCTGTACAAACTTCCAAAAATGCTGGATGTAAAAAACCTGGTCATAGATACTGTTGCCATAAACGCAGCAAAAGATAAAGTAGATCGTAATAAACAATTTCTAAAAAGGATCAGTGATGATATCTACATTGATGAATCAGTAAAGGTTTTAAATAAAGTTATTGTAGAAGCTGCCGTAGCAAAGCGTAATTAATTGAATGATAAATTTTAAAGAAACCATCAGCCCCCGCTGGTGGTTTTTTATTTTATGTCTCGTCCTCAAAAAAGTTTACAGGCGGTCTTATACGGCTACAGCTTTACAGTTGATATTGCTTCTCGTTTTTAAAACTATGTTTTTACCCTTTATAATTTTTCCAAAGTCGTTTATGATTTTGTTGTTTGTTTTCCTGTATTCTTGTCGATATAAAACGCCAGCCGTTGGCTGAAAGTCAGACCGGCGGTAATGTGTCACGGCGGCTAATTAACTGCGTTGGCATGAGATACGCCGCTCTGCTATGCTAAGACGGATATCTGCGCCAGTCGGCAGGTTTCATGCCGCCACATTTCACCCTATTTCGCTATTGACCGGATATTTAAAAATTTTCACTTTTACAAAATAATATAAGGTATTCTACCTGACACACTTTACCATAAAAAATATTAAAATGAAAAATTTAATTATTGTTGGTTTCATTACACTGCTGTTTGCATCATGCAAAAAAAATGAATTAGCTCAAGAACGCTATGAAAACGATAACAAGCTTCTTGAGCAAAACGCATTTTTGCCCACGCCAGTACCTGCATATAAATGGACCAAATTGCCTAACCAATTTCCCAATCAATATCCTTTCA
>JBDUCK010000121.1:0-9361 GCA_040003485.1 Ferruginibacter sp.
AAATATTTGACCAGTATTTAAGAACTGTTCAGATACCTGTATTGGAATATAAGATCGATGGATATACCCTAAGTTACAGGTACACAGAATGTGTGAGTGGCTTTAATCTTCCATTAAAAATTACTTTTAAAACAACCCAATGGATAAGGCCTTCCGAAGAATGGCAATCGTTAAATCTTTACGCGGAAGGAGATAATACTTTTTCTGTAGACCCTAACTTTTACATCAAAACAAAGTTGGTACAATAAAAAGGGAGTGTAAAAATCACACTCCCAACCGAA
Organism: Ferruginibacter sp.; assembly: GCA_040003485.1. Taxonomy (GTDB): domain Bacteria; phylum Bacteroidota; class Bacteroidia; order Chitinophagales; family Chitinophagaceae; genus Ferruginibacter. The sequence goes on from JBDUCK010000121.1 coordinate 282, forward strand.
TTATATACAATTATTTTATTACTACTTTTGATATTTCACTTCCTGGCCGGCCGGCACCAATAAACCTGTGCCCATAATAATTATCATCAAGATTATTGATGGTTACGCCATTACTAACACTTGCATGTACAAAATAGCCCTCGCCTAAATAAATACCCACATGGCTAATGCCGCCCCGGGTATTAAAAAAGATCATATCTCCTTCCTGCATTTCTTCTTTATCAATTTTTGTGCAGGCGGCATATTCGTCTTTGGCTGTGCGTGGTAATTTTATGCCATAAACCGTGTTCAATAATAAACCGGCAAAAGCACTACAATCTATTCCCGCTTTTGTAGTTCCGCCATAGCGGTAATGGGTAGCCCACCACTCGTCAATAAATTTAAAAAGTGCGGTGTTGGTCAGTGACTCCACATCCCTGTTTAATATTTGTGCATACTTAAACTGAACAGCGCTGCATTCTTCAGTAAATAAAACTTCTTTAGTTGCTGCCAATTTATTCACGCTTTTTATAGCGGGTATTTTTGCAGCATCATATGTGGAAGCAGCCACATTAATTCCAGTTCCGGCTTCCGGATTAATTTCTATGCCGTCAATAAATTTTGGTGATTTCTGCGCCGTCGCAGATAAAGATGTTCCTGAAAGAAAGATTAAAACAACAGAAACAAAACATAAGTTCTTCATACGTAAAATGTTTGGTTTACACGTATGTACGACTTGATCTTGTGGTATTCACTCTTCTTACATTCTTTGATTATCTACTGTTATTTTCCTTTCTTTGAACCGTGCCCTACAAACAATTTGAAATAAGTTTTTCTGATATTGTGAGGCAAAGTTAACTTATATCCTCCAGAAACGCAACCCTTAGGGTTTTAGTGTGTGCCGATACCTATTTTTACGGTTATGAATAATCAAGTTTAAGTACAATAAAAAGTTGTTAAAAAATTTATTGAGCCCTGCATTATATAATTGTGCAGCTTCAGTGGCAGAGTTTATCCTGAGGAACGAAGGGCACTCTTGTGCATTTTATTTTTAAATGAACAACAACTGCAAAATATAATTGAATTCGATAATAATTATTAAGGCTAAACAGTGTGCAATATACTTTCGCAATGATTAAATTTTGTTATTCACTTATACATGTCTTATTGTGCAAAAAATAAACGCTGCCCCTGCTCTTTTTTACCGAAATTCGTTTGTTCAGGTTGACAGAATATTAATATTTCTGAATGGAAAATTTAAACCCTTTGTCCGCTTAAAAAAGGATAGAGATAAATATAAACTTTAAAAGCAAGTCTCTCTTATGCGACATTGGTGTCTATGAATTTTTCTCACTTACACGTACATACGCAATACTCCTTGTTGGATGGAGCAGCATCCATAAAAAACCTTTATAAAAAAGCAGTAGCTAATAATATGCCTGCGCTTGCCATCAGTGATCATGGCAATATGTTTGGCGCTTTTGAATTTGTAAAAGAAGCTTACAATCATAAAAATGATGATGGAAGCTTAAAAGTAAAACCTATCGTTGGCTGCGAATTTTATATTACCACTGACCGTACCAGGAAAACCTTTAGCAAAGAAGAAAAAGATCCACGGCACCACCAGATTTTATTGGCAAAAAATGATGTAGGTTATAAAAACCTGGTAAAGCTTACTTCCCTTGGGTATATAGAAGGTATGTACAGCAAATATCCACGCATTGATAAGCAACTCATTCATAAATATCATGAAGGGCTAATAGCTACTACGTGTTGTCTTGGGGCACTAGTACCACAGATCATTTTAAAAAAAGGCGAAGCAGAAGGAGAAAATGAATTTAAGTGGTGGCTTAATATCTTCCAGGAAGATTATTATATAGAGTTGCAACGGCATGGCATACCCGACCAGGAAAAGGTGAATGAAGTTTTACTAAGGTTTGCAAAAAAATACAATGTAAAAGTAATTGCCAGCAACGACAGTCATTATGTAGATCAGGAAGATTTTAATGCGCACGATATCCTTCTTTGCATTAATACCGGCGAAAAACAAAGCACTCCCGCCCAACGGGACTTTACTGATGATGATGTAATGACAAAAAATAAACGCTTTGCTTTTCCCAATGACCAGTTTTTTTTGAAGACAGGTGAAGAAATGAGCAAAGTATTTGAAGACCTGCCCGAAGCGATTGACAATACTAATGAAATCGTAAGTAAGGTAGCCTTGCTTGATCTGAAAAGAGATATTTTATTACCCTTTTTTGAAGTACCTGCAAATTTTAAATCGCAGGATGATTACTTGGAACATCTTACCTGGACCGGTGCTAAGGATCGATATAAAATATTAACACCAGAAGCAGAAGAGAGGCTTCAGTTTGAATTAGGTGTGATAAAAAAAATGGGCTTTGCCGGTTACTTTTTAATTGTAGGTGATTTTATAAAAGCCGGGAAAGACATGGGCGTTTTCATTGGCCCGGGCCGTGGCTCCGCTGCCGGAAGTGCTGTTGCTTATTGTATCGGTATTACTAATATTGATCCCATAAAATACAAATTACTTTTTGAAAGATTTTTGAATCCCGAACGTAAATCTATGCCGGATATAGATACGGATTTTGATGATGAAGGCAGGCAGAAAGTATTGAATTATGTTGTTGAAAAATATGGAAAAAACCAAGTGGCGCAGATCATCACCTATGGTACCATGGCTGCCAAATCCAGCATTGCAGATGTGGCCCGTGTTATGGATCTTCCCATTGCAGAAAGCCGGGCTATCTCCAAATTAGTTCCTGAAAGGCCGGGCATTAATTTAAAAAGATTATTACATGCCCCGTTTACTACCAAAGAAGCAAAGAATGGCGAAAAATCATTGGAAGAAAAAGAGCAACTCCAGGCCGATGATATAGAAAATGTAAAAAAATTAAGAGATATATATAATGGCGATGACCTGTTAAGTAAAATATTGCATGAGGCAGAAATATTGGAAGGCTCAGTTCGCAATACAGGTATTCATGCTTCTGCGATAATCATTGCACCAAAAGATCTTACTGACCTTTTGCCGGTGGCTACCTCTAAAGAATCAGATTTGTGGCTCACGCAGATTGAAGGTGGCTCTATTGAAGAAGCGGGCGTTATTAAAATGGATTTTTTGGGTTTAAAAACACTTAGCATTTTAAAAACGGCTTTATCGCTCATTAAGCAACACCATGGTATAACAATAGAAATAGATGACATTCCCCTGGATGATGAAAAAACCTATAAGCTATACCAGCAGGGAGACACAAACGCTACCTTCCAATTTGAGAGCGCTGGTATGCAAAAATACCTGCGGGAATTAAAGCCCGATAAATTTGATGACCTTATTGCTATGAATGCCCTTTACCGGCCGGGGCCAATGTCTTATATTCCGCAATTTATTTCAAGGAAACATGGTCGTGAAATTGTAAGTTATGATGTGCCTGATATGCAGGAATACCTGGAAGAGACCTATGGTATTACAGTGTACCAGGAGCAGGTAATGTTACTTTCTCAAAAACTGGCGGGCTTTAGTAAAGGTGATGCAGATGTGCTGCGTAAAGCCATGGGCAAAAAACAGATCAGTGTATTGAATAAAATGAAAGTTCAGTTTATTCAGGGTGCTACCGCTAAGGGGCACCCGAAAGATAAACTTGAAAAAATATGGACCGATTGGGAAGCATTTGCACAATATGCTTTCAATAAGTCCCATTCCACCTGTTATGCATTTGTGGCTTACCAAACGGCCTATTTAAAAGCGCATTATCCAAGTGAATACATGGCAGCAGTATTGAACCATGCCGGCAGCATTGATAAGATCACTTTTTTTATGGAAGAATGTAAGCGAATGGGATTAAAAGTATCAGGCCCTGACATTAATGAATCTCAAAATGGCTTTGCTGTAAATGATAAGGGAGAAATACGTTTTGGCTTCAGTGGCTTAAAGGGTGTAGGAGAAAATGCCATAGAAAATATTATTGAAGAAAGAAATAAACATGGACATTTTAAAAATGTTTTTGACCTCGTAAAAAGAGTAAATCTTAAGGCAGTAAGTAAAAAATCTTTGGAGAGCCTGATCTACAGTGGTGCTTTGGATTGTTTCAGTAATATGCACCGGGCACAATATTTTTACCAGGCACCGGGTGATACTGTTTCCCTGGAAAAAATACTGAAATTTGGAGCGGTTTATCAGTCACAATCTGCTAATACAACCAATACCCTTTTTGGTGATCTGCAAATGCCAGACATCATGCCGCCGAAATTATCTCCCTGTGAACCCTGGGAACTTATTAAACAACTTGACTTTGAAAAAGAAGTTACCGGCATGTATATGAGTGGTCATCCATTGGATAACTTTAATTTTGAATTAAAGCATTATAATATAACGCCGCTGAGTGAATATACAGATGCAAAAAATGCGGTTGGCCTTGTTCCCGGCTTTAAATCTTTTCGGCTGGCCGGGCTTGTAATTGATGCCCAGCATCGCCTGACAAAAACAGGCAAGAATTTTGGCATCCTGCATCTAGAAGATTTTAGTGGCAAAGCAGAATTTATGTTGTGGAGTGAAGATTATGTAAAATATACTCACTACCTGGAAAAAGGGATGATCGTAATGATAGAAGGTGCTTTTAAGCAACGTTACAACAGCGATCAATACGAGTTTAAGATAAGCCGTTTACATTTATTGGAAACACTAAAATCTACCATGACCAAACAGGTACTAATTGATATAGCCCCTCAGTTTATTGATGGTGGGTTTGTAGATTTTATCGATAACAATATTAAAACGCATCCTGGCAATACAAAAATACTCTTCCAGATAAATGATCCTGTGCAAAACCTTAAAATTTCTATGTCCACTTTAGAAAAAGGGTTTACCATGAATGATGAAATGGCTATTTTTCTCAATAATAACGTAAATGCAGCCGTAAGTGTTTCAACTGGTTAGGCCAACCTGCCTTTTTTGCAACTGTTCACACTGTCAAATAGATTGTGGATATGTCATAAGAGCAATATAAAATTAATGGCTATAAATTTGCAACACAGTAAATGAATTTATAATAAAACATAAAAATTAAATTATGGCACTCGAACTTACAGATGCGAACTTCAAAACAGAAGTATTAGACTCGGATAAATTAACAGTGATTGACTTTTGGGCAGAATGGTGTGGACCTTGTCGTGCAATAGGGCCGGTTATTGAAGAACTGGCAAAAGAATATAGCGGCACAGTGAAAGTTGGAAAGGTGAATGTGGACAATAATCCACAAGTATCTATGAACTACGGTATAACCAGCATACCTGCTATCTTATTTGTAAAAGGTGGTGTAGTGGTAGATAAATTAGTAGGCGCACAACCAAAGGCAAACTTTGTAAAAAAAATAGAAGCACATAAATAGTTTATTTTGTAAAACGCATAAAAAAACCTCCAATAAACGGAGGTTTTTTTATTAAGCCGATACCTGTTCCTTAAAGAGGAGCTGGTATTAATACCTGGTCTATCTTATGCAATACCCCGTTTAAATAATGTTGGTCGCTTGTACCAAAGGGTGCCGGGGCGTTATTGATTAAAATATTAGAAGCTGTTGGATTAAATACCCCTGTTACTGTAGCTGCAATTGCAAAAGGGCTGATGCCGATAAAAGTTGCTGTCAAACTAACTCCCGGATGTGTGGGCACAGCGCCATTTAATAAAGTTGGATAACTGGTAGCAGTTTCAGGAAAATTATTGGTAAAAGCACGGCTTCCTAAAATATGATAAACCAATATTCCCTTAACTGTTCTTGCTGATAAAGCACCGTATAAAGCAGGGTTCTGAAATACAGTTGGTGACGATGCCAAAGCAGTAGCAGTTGGTAACGCTATTGCAGGAGGAACACCCTGCGCCACCAAGGCTTTAAAAATGGCGCCGGTAAGAATTGTTTTAAAAGCTGTATCTGTAGGTGCAAACACTGTAAGGTTTGCACCAATATTAAGCAAAGCACTTTGCAGGGTACCAACTGTTCCTGTTCCACTATCCGCTCTTAAGATGGCAGCTTTTAAATATCGTAACCCTGTTACAGGGGTACTGTCCGCATTTATCCTGTCCCATAAAAATTGAGAGGGAGGAACTACTACGGCAGCCACTTCATGTATCACCCCATTTGCAGCAAAATTATTTACCGAGATAACCGGGATATTATTTACATAATTACCATGCCGGTTGGTAGGAAAAGTAGTTAACCTTAAAAAGGCACTGATTTGTGGCGCCGGATTTAAGATAGTTGGGTATTGAAAATTAGGAAATACATTGGTAATAGCACTGAAATTTATTACTTGCGGAACAACATTATACCCTACAATACTTGCAGCAGTTGGGGCAGGAATATTAGCACTTATAAATCCTGAAAACACCGCATCGGGAGCGCTTAAAGGAACTAACCCACCGGAAATGGCATTAATAAAAACCCTCATAGCATTGTTATCAGGAACAAACAGGGTGTATGTATTTAACTTACTGTTTATAACAGGTAACAATCCACTCTTTACTACCAGCCTGAAATACAAACTATCGTTAGCCCTGGCTTTACTTCCAAGTGTATCTCCCAATGCCCGTAGCGAAGAAAGTTCAGGTGCAGGCGCTTCAGCAAATTGCTCTAAATCTTTATTACAAGAACTTAAAACAGCCATTGCACATCCGAGGAATAGTGCAAGGCCTTTATTTCTTTTTATTATTGAAATCATGATCAAAAATTTAAAATTTAAAATTTACTTAGGTTAGATTAATAAATATTATACCCGAAGCTTACAAAATACAATCCGCCGATTCTTGAATTGCCTATTGCATTATAATAATATTGGTTCAACAGATTATTAGCCCCAAATTTAATGATGGATTTTGTAGAAGGGAATTTGTAACTATACTGAGCATCTAAAGTCTGCACAGATGGTAAATTACCATTAGCTAAATCGCCCTGGAAATAAAATGCATCCTGCCACCTATATGCAATAGTAAAACCTGAACGTTTATCATTTCCAAAGCCGGTGTTACCAAATGACGCATTGAATTTGTACTGCGGGGAATTAAATGAAGCAACAAAATCTGCCGGAACATTTGTAAGGTTATCAGTTGAAGCATTTAAACCGATGGTAAAATTCAACGGCAGCCTGTAATCAAGTCCTATTCCAAAACCATAAGTTTTTACTTTAGCCGGAGAATTGATGGGTATTGAGTACAACTGGCCTGTATCTGCATCTGCCTGTGCAATGGGGTTATTAGTTTTGGATTGTGCTACCGTTACACGGCCGGTAAAATCTGTGTATTGACCTGTATACCCGTAAATATCTATCAGCAGCTTACCATCCGCTACCAACCCTTTATACCCTGCTTCAAATGAAGACAATGATTCAGGTTTTTGATCATCAAATGATGCTTTTATTATTTTACCATTTTTCAATGAGTCTCTTAAATAAATGGGATTAGTATCAAATTTATAAAACGACTTAAAGAATTTATTTCCGCCAATTAATTTATAACTATTTAAATCAAGATTTATCCATTGCTGCTGTGTGGAGGGAAAACGATAAGCAGTTTGATAAGACAGCCTGATATTGTTGTTTTCAGCAACTTTTAATACCGCAGTAACTCTGGGTGTAAACCTGCCTTTAAAGTTTTCATTTTTATCATATCTGCCGGAAGCAGTAAGTTTAAGGCCCTGGGTAATCTGCTTACCTAACTGTAAGTAAGCGCCATACTCGTTAATAGTAATTGGGCCATTATAATCTGCAAATAATGTTCCCTGGGAGTTAAGTGAATATTTTCTGTAATTACCTCCTATTAAAACATCTACCACAGATTTGGTAAGAGAAGATAAATTGTAATTACCCTCTACATTGTACAAATCCGATCTATCTAATAATGCTCCTCCTGCCGGAACGGGAATTTTCCGGACTTTATCATAAAGTTGCTTAAAACTGGCAGTTCCTAAAACCGGCCTGCCAACATCAGCCACTTTTCTTGCTGCTGTATGTGCATCAGCATCTGACATACCACCCAATTTCGCATTTAAATAAGCCTGCCCATATTGAGCATACCATCCTGTTGATCCGGGGCTCTGCTTCCATGATTCATTAAAGTTTTGGGTAGTAGCTGCCAGGTTAAAAGATTGCCCGGCATTTTCCTGGGTAGTATAGGCACGCAATAACCAGTTTTTATTAATGAATTCAATTTTATACTGGCCCATTTTAAAGTCTTTGATAGAATACCTGGAGGCTCCGGTATAAACCGTGTTACCTGTGCCCCAATAGCCTGCTAATACCGCTTCGGTACCTGAGGTTATTTTATAGTGTAGTGACGCACCCACTTTAAAATTAACGGTATTAGGATTTAATAGCTGTTGTTCAGTGTATCCGGTTCGGGACACATTAATGGGTTTTGTTGTCAATGTACTTATAAACGGCGCTAAAAATGGTGCTGCTTTTGCTACTCCATTTAATACGGCACGGATATCTGCCGTGGTTTCATCACCATAAACATTTACACCATCGTAATTAGGATCAGTAGCCCTTGTACCTGCTCTAAGTACAGCATTAGATCTGTCATAATCCCTGTAATCGGTACCTATCCAGTCCTTTGCCTGTAATATAGAAGTAGTAAGTTTAAAAGCAAATTTTTCTGAAACTTTGTTAGCCCATCTTAAACTCCAGTCGTGATATGGAGATACAGGCCTTTCACTACCATCAGTATGAAGGATCCCTTCTTTTATTACAACTGATAAGCCCTGGTATTTAAAAGGATTTTTACTGGTCATCAATAAAGTTCCATTCATACCCCCAGGACCATACAGTGCCGAAGATGCACCCGATAGCAATTCAATGTTGTCTATATCAAGTTCATTTAATCCAATAATTGCGCCTACAGAAAAATTTAAGCCCGGCGCCTGGTTGTCCATACCATCTACCAATTGATTAAACCTTACGTTCCCACTACCGCCAAAACCACGGGTGGTGGGTGTTTTAAAGGTTAGTGAAGAAGTAGTAACATCTACACCTTTAAGTGTCGTCACTACATCGTAAAAATTTGCAGAGGGAGCATTGCGGATATTGGCAGCACT
>JBDUCK010000415.1:0-2775 GCA_040003485.1 Ferruginibacter sp.
GCATGGACCGAATCCTGGTCACCGGCGGAACCAGCTTTACCGGTCTGCATCTCGTCCGAAGTCTCGTGCGCGAAGGGCACGCGGTGCGCGTCATGACGCGGTCGCTGGAGCGTGCGCGTGCGCTGCTCCCGGCAGAGACGGAAATCATCGCCGGAGAAGTGACAGAGCGTTTGGACGTCGTGCGCGCGATGGAGGGACGCGAGGTCGTCTACCATCTCGCGGACAGCTCGGGCGCCGGTCGCATCACCGATGCCCGAGACCACTGGCGAATCAACGTTCAGGGCACGCGCCTCGTGCTGCAGGCGGCGATGGAAGCCGGCGTGCGGCGCATCGTGCATTGCGGCACCGCGCGCGTGCATGGCGACACGGGTCCGGGCACCGCGAACGAGGAATCCGCGTTTCGTCCGACGAATGCCTATGAGCTCACGAAGATGCAGGCCGAGCGGCTGGCGCTGCTGTTCGTGAACGAGTGCGATCTTCCGGTCGTCGTCGCGCGGCCCACCTGGACGTACGGCGCGGACGATCGTCGCTTCCGGCGCATGATGGCATCGGTGCGCCGTGGACACGTCGTGATTCCGGGAACGCGCACCGCTCGCGTGCACCCGATCCACGTCGAAGATCTCGTGCGCGGGCTCAAGTTGCTCGCAACGCGCAATGCGGCGATCGGCGAATCGTTCATTCTCGGAGGGCCCGAGCATCTCTCGCTCGATGAGCTGATCACGGTGCTCGCGCGCGCCGTCGGCGTGAAGCGCCCGCAGGTGCACATCCCCGAGCTGTCGACGCGCGCGCTCGTGTGGGCGTCGGAGCATTTCGGCACCTTCGGCGGCGCGATGCGCGGCCGGCTGGAGTTCTTCACGAAGAGTCATGTCTTCGACATCGGCAAGGCATCGCGCGTGCTCGGCTTCACGCCGCGCGTTTCCGTGTCGGAGGGAGTCGGTCGCACGGTGCTCTGGGAGGAGCGCGTGGCGCTCGTCTCGAAGGAGAAGGCCGTCGCGCGCCGTCGCGCGACGGAAATCGCGCGACCGTCAGGCGAGCTTCGACGTCGCTACGGTCTCACCGACGACGCGCTGATCGTGGGCGCCGTGTCGCGCTTCTTCCCGCTCTCTGGCACGCGCCATCTGCTCGACGCCTTCCCGCGCGTGCACGCTGCGGTGCCATCGGCGCGACTGCTGGTGGTGGGCGAGGGCGCCCAGCGCGAGATGCTCGAGGCGCAGGCGAATCGGCTCGGCATCGCTCCGTTCGTGATCTTCGCCGGCATGCGCGAGGATCTTCCAGCGCATCTGCGGCTGTGCGACGTCGCCGTCGTCTCTTCGACGGACGATGGGCTCTCGTTGGCCGCGATGGAAGCGCTGAGCGCGGGCGTGCCGTTGATCGCGACGCGCGCGAGCGGGCTGTCGTCGATCGTGCGCGACGGAGAGAATGGCCTCCTGGTGCCGCCGGGCGATTCGGATGCGCTCGCTGCTGCCGTGATTCGCGTCCTGCGAAATCCGGTGCTGCGTGGCGAGCTCGCGGCGCGCATCAGCGCGGCCGGACGGGGCGGAGTGTTCGACCATTTGGCCGACGCATCGCCTCGAGTCGCGAGCGGCTGAGGCTTGCGAGCGGCGCGTCCAGGTGTTTTTCTAGGATTGTCCCGCGCGTAGGATCTCCGCGCCATCCGTACGTCTTCAGTCACCACAATGCGTCTTCAGCTCATGACCGCCGCCCTCATCGGCGGCGTCGCATCGATCGCCTCACAGGCTCCGGTCGCCGCCCCCGTTGCCGCGCCCGCCTCACGCGGCACCTTCGATTTCTCGATCAAGGGAATCATGCGCGGCCACGATCTCGTTGGCCGCACACCGACGGACGTCCGCTGGTCGGCGGACAACCGGTGGATCTACTTCGCGTGGAATCCTCCGGGCACCGATCCGCGCGAGCCGCTACATGCCTATCGTGTACGGGCGGAGGCGGGGGCGGTGCCCGAGTCGTTGACCGTCGCGCAGATGGACAGCGCGGGGCCGTTTGCGGCGAACGGTGACCTCTCTACGGACAAGGGATCGCGCGCGGTGGAGTGGGGCGGCGACATCTACGTGGCCAACATCAGAACGGGCGCCTTGCGTCGCGTCACGAATACGGTCGCGAGAGAGACCGATCCGCACTTCGATCGTGGCTCGCATCACGTGTTCTTCGTGCGCGACAACAACGCGTTCTCCTTCGATCTCGCGACGGGTGAGGAGAAGCAGCTCACCGACATCCGCATGGGGCCCAAGCCGAAGGAGAAGGACGAGGAGAAGCTCACGCTGCAGCGCTCCGACCTCGAGAAACAGCAGCGCGAGCTCCTCGGCGCCGTCCGCGACGAATGGCATATCGACTCGATCAGGAAGAGCCTCAAGGCGCAGCACGACTCGCTCGAGCCGACGACGCTGTGGCTGAAGAAGGATGAGACGGTGAGCACGATCTCCGTTTCCCCCGCGGGAGATGCTCTGCTGCTCGTGACGACGATTCCAGCGGGCGACAAGCAGCGCGTCACCGACATTCCGCACTACGTGTCGAAGAGTGGTTACACGGAGGAGCAGAAGTCGCGCGAGAAGGTCGGCGATGTGCAGGACGGCGGACGCGTCGCGTACGTCCCGATCACGCGTGGCGATGCCTCGTGGCTTCAGCTTTTTCCAGGTGACACGACGAACGCGCCGGGACTCGCGGCCGTGAACGGCTGGACTGATGACGGAAAGATGGCGCTCGTCTTCGCGGTGAGCTTCGACTGGAAGACGCGCTACATCTACACGGTGGGCGCGAAGG
>JBDUCK010000122.1:0-9282 GCA_040003485.1 Ferruginibacter sp.
ACCGGCCGTTGTTTTGATGGCATTCAGTCATCGTCTGATGTAAATATTAATTCAGGTGCAGAATCTACTATTGAGGCTTTGCTCACTATGGAGATGGTAGAGCGTTACCCGGCGGTGAGAGCCGCTTTAAATAAATACAAAAAATAATGGCACCCGTAATTAAATATGATCAACTGATTTTTTTACCTGCTGATGTTGATCTTTCCTTTTCTCCTTTACGAAATGGATTAATGGATGGCACTTATGTATTGGGTGCGTTTAATCCCGGGTTATGCCGTCTGCCAAATGGGAATTTATTATTGATGGTAAGGGTTGCAGAGGCTTTATCTAATGCAGTTGTAAATGATAAAGTTCATTGCATAAGATGGGATACAGCTAACCGTTATGTTAAGGATGTCTGGCCGCTGGCAGATGTTACTATGAATGACCCAAGAAAGTTCAGCATAAATTATTATGGCTTCCCGGTATTTGCGCTTACATCATTGTCCTGGTTACTGCCCGTAGAACTGAATGAAGACGGCAGTTTGGTAAAAAAAATTCATTATGATAAAATAATTTCGCCACAGTTTACCAGCCAGGAATATGGCATTGAAGATCCCAGGATTTCGTGTATTGATGGACGATATTACATGACGGCCTGTTGTGTAAGTTCGGAAAGGCATTCTACCATGTTATATGTTTCTGATGACGGACTGAATTATACCTGTAATGGGATTGTGCTGGATCATCAGAATAAGGACATGCTGTTGTTTGAAGGAAAAATAAAAGAAAGTTTTTATGCACTGACAAGGCCACTAGGCGAATGTTATTTTGCTTCATCGCCTGGTTCATCATACCATCCTGGCGCTGCAATACATTTAGCCTCTTCACCAGACCTTTTGCATTGGAAGCCTGATAATACTGCTTTTTTAAGGGCACGCAGATCTTCTTTATCAAACGTTAAGATCGGCGGAGGTACACCCCCGGTACTTACAGCAGATGGTTGGCTAATGCTTTATCATGGTGTTGAAAATAAAACAGCAGTTGGTATTTACCGTACGTTCTGGGCACTGCTGGATAAAGATGACCCATCAAAAATTCTGCATCTTGAAGATGATGAGCCGTTGATGGAAGCAAATCAAAATCTCACCGCTAAAATTGTTGAGCAGGTATATTTAAATGATGTAGTTTTTACAACCGGCATTGCTGAACATGGCGACGATTTTATTTTAGCATCAGGAGAGTTGGATCTTGCCTGCCGCATAACCAGGATAGCAAAAGAATATTTTTCAAAATCTTTTTTTAAATAAAATATTATGGCAGAAGTTAGCTTACAGAATATTTCTAAAATTTATGATGATGTGGATAAGGAACGTGGTAGAAAAAAAGCCGTAGATAATATTTCTTTTACGGTGCAGGATAAAGAATTTATGGTGCTGGTTGGTCCTTCCGGCTGTGGCAAATCTACTTTATTGCGTATGATTGCCGGGCTTGAAGATATCAGCGAAGGGGTATTATCAATTGATGGAAAGCGAATGAATGAACTCAGTCCACGGGATAGGGATATTGCCATGGTTTTTCAAAACTATGCCTTGTATCCCCACATGACGGTGTATGATAACATGGCCTTTGGATTAAAGCTTAAGCACTTTAGTAAATCGGAAATTAAAGAACGGGTAATGCAGACGGCGCAACTATTAGAGATAGAAGATGAACTTTACCGCAAGCCAAAAACTTTATCCGGCGGCCAGCGCCAAAGGGTGGCTATCGGCAGGGCAATTATACGGCGGCCAAAAGTTTTTCTTTTTGATGAACCGCTAAGCAACCTGGATGCAAAGCTGCGAAGCCAGATGCGTATTGAGTTACAACGGCTGCACCGGGAAATTAATGCAACGATGATTTATGTTACGCATGATCAAACAGAAGCCATGACGTTAGGCCACCGGATAGCCGTTTTAAATAAAGGACAATTGATGCAGCTTGATACGCCCATGCATTTATATAATAATCCTGCTAATAAATTTGTGGCAGGATTTATTGGTTCCCCCACTATGAATTTTTTAAAAGGATATCTTCAACATGAGGAAAATTATTTCTTTGCACATGAAAAAGAAGAATGCAATTTTGCTTTGGGTTCTGAAATACCTGCAGCCCTGGAAAAATATCTTGATAAAGTAATTCTCATTGGTATTCGCCCGGAAGATATTATTGTGACGGATGATCCGGATGTGCCATCCGATTGTAAATTATCTGTAATGGCTTATGAAAATATGGGTAATGAACAATTGGTCTATCTCTCCCTGGCACATCAGACCATTATTGCACGCCGGCCGCCTGCGGATACGATGGAAATTGGCCAGGAGGTTGGTATCAGTTTTTCGAAAAATAAGATCATTTTTATGCAGGAAGAAAATGGTGAAGTGATCTGAAAATAAATGAAATGAATTTTTAAAATAGGCATCGGAGGATTTATATAATCTAAACGTCTAAACCCTAAACTCAATTATTAAAATATTGTAAACTATTAAACGAATTATATTAAGGTATGCAGGATAAATTTCTTCTTTACGGCGCCAATGGTTATACCGGCAGGCTTATTGCAAAACTAGCAGCCAGCTACAATCTTGAACCTATAATTGCCGGTAGAACAGAAGCGACTGTAATGCAGATGGCTCATGAATTGCATCTTGATTACCGAGTTGTAGATATAGATGATGCCGCAGCGTTGAACAAAGTTTTAGCAGATGTAAAGCTGGTACTTCATTGTGCAGGGCCCTTTGCTTATACTGCCAAACAAATGATAACCGCATGTTTACAAATGGGCGTACATTATTTAGATATTAACGGCGATATTTCCGTATTTGAAATGCTGAAAAAATATGATGCTGCTGCAAAACAAAAAAATATTATGGTGATGCCCGGCGTAGGTTTTGATGTAGTACCCACCGATTGTATAGCCCTTCAATTGAAAAATGAATTACCGGATGCTTCTCATTTAAAATTGGCTTTCGCTTCAGTTGGTGGCGGCTTATCGCATGGCACGGCTATAACAATGGCTGATAAAATTGGCGAAGGCGGGGCAGCAAGAGAAGATGGGAAAATTGTACGTAAGCCATTAGGTCAAAAAGGAATGTGGGTAGCCTTTGGCGAAACAAAATTGTTTGTCATGTCTATTCCGTGGGGAGATATTTCTACTGCATATTTTACTACGGGCATTCCCAACATCGAAACATTCACGGGCATGGCACCAAAAGTTTACCGGCTCTTGAAACTACAATGGGCTTTTAATTGGTTGCTACGTACTGGTTTTATCCGCAACATCATTAAAAATAAAATAAAGGCAAAACCTGCAGGGCCAAGCGATGAGCAGCGCAAAAAAAGCAAAAGCCTGGTATGGGGAGAAGCAGAAAATGCCGCTGGAAGAACGGTCAGCATTGCTATCAGTTGTTACGATGGTTATACATTAACAGCCCACACCAGCCTGATCATTACCAAAAAAATACTGGAAGGAAATTTTAAAGCTGGCTATCAAACCCCTGCTGCCGCTTATGGAGAAAATTTAATTATGGAAGTGCCGGGAACAAAAAAGATTTTGTAAAAATTATATTCCTCATCTAAATATTTTCTTCCTCCCCGCTTCTGAAAAATTAAAATAAAATACCTTAACATAAGAAATAAAATAATTATTATGGCAAATAATAACGCTGCTTCGGAAAACGGAAGTAAAACAGCAATTGTAACCGGTGCCTCGGGTAATATGGGCCAGGCGGTAGTAAAAAAATTTTTGGCCGAAGGTTATAAAGTGATTGGCACCATTGTGCCAAATGATGCTGTATCCATTGACATTGAGGATGGCCGCTTCGAAAAAATAATTGTTGATTTAATGAGCGAAGATGCTGCGGCAAAATTTGTTCAATCAATAATAGAAAAATATAAAGCTATCGATGCAGCAGTTTTAACTGTCGGCGGTTTTGCAATGGGTACTATTGAGCAAACTTCTGCGGCAGATATTGTGAAGCAGTACAAACTGAATTTTGAAACGGCTTATCATGTGGCCAGACCTGCTTTTGTACAGATGCTCAAACAAAACAGCGGAAGAATATTTTTAATTGGTGCCAGGCCGGGCATGGATGCCAAGAGTGGCAAAGGGATGGTTGCTTATAGCCTTGGCAAATCCTTAATTTTTCGTTTGGCAGAATTAATGAATGAGGAAGCTAAAGGCCACAACGTGGTTACAACCGTGATAATACCCAGTACGATTGATACGCCGCAAAACCGGAAAGGCATGCCTGAAGCAGATTTCAGCAGTTGGGTTAAAGCAGAAGATATTGCAAACGTTATTTATTATCACTGTACAGATGAGGCTTCGGTGTTACGGGAAACGGTTATAAAAATATATAATAACGCCTGATAATCGTGACCTATTGCAGGGAAATTAAAAATGCAATTTGTGTTTATTATGTTTTAAATGATCTTAAGCGAAAAGATATTTAGTAAAGCTTTTTCTTGCCAACAATTTTTAATTCATCTCCTACAGCTATCCATTTCCCGATTTCAGATGGAGGCAGTAAGCAGTCAACGGTTAAAAAATAACCATGTCCATAATCTTCTAACGTGGACGATTCAGGCAAATCTGCCATCCTGTGCATGGCAAAAGATTTTGGGAACCCATGCATCACTTCGCCTGTTTGCGGATGCCGGGTTGGTACAACACATCTTGCTCTTGGGCTGATACCTAAAACTGTTATATCTCCTGCGGTAAATTCCACTGCTGTGCCTTCTTCAAAAAAAAGCTGATCTTCCCAAAATGCAGGCACACCGGCTATTTCAATGGTTGCCCTGAAGCGTTTCCTTGTTTCCTCCAGGTCCATATTATTGAACCAGCCTGCAACTGCTTCCAGGCTGGCAGCAGAAAAAACCGTCATCCCGCTGATATCGGGAATGTCAAGAAAACGGCCCTCTTTATTTTGATGCAGTGTTACTGTTGTGCTAAAAAAATTGCTTAGGTATGCATCGATAGCGGGCCTTTCGTTTTGTAAATAAAAACTATTCCAGTCTGTTTCTTCCTGTTGCCGAAAGGAGATAATTTCATTATCAAAATCAACTGCAGACCTGAGGGAATGCACGAGGGGATTTGATTTGCCATTGACAAATTTACCATTGCTGCCAATGATCGCATATTCCCGGTCGTGATGCAGGCATCCGCCTTTTACTACCTGCGCTTTTTGTAGTGCAATTCCATCCAGTGATTTTACCGGATAAATGGTAATGCGGCTGATGGTAGGTTTAACTTCCATATTTTTCTGGTAAAATTAATAAAGCTAAAAAATTATTTATAAATGATTTACTGTTTCTTTAATTTTAATAGATAAATCATCCCCATAAATTACAGCAATGAAAGACGATAAAGATAAAGTAGAACTTAGTGCAGTAGAAGACCACGACGGTATTCTGACGATCCGTGGCGGGGGAGCCCGCCGCAACTGGAATGGCATTCACTACAAACAGGGAATGTCGGCAAAAAATGTTGGTACTACAAAGCTGTCTGCAAACATTGCTACCATACCACCGGGTGGTGTTGCGTATGCACATATACACGATGGCTTTGAACCTATCCTATATATCCTGGAAGGAAAGGTGCGCCATGAATTTGGGCCAGGATTAAAAAACGTATTGGAAAATGAAGCCGGAGATTTTATTTATATAAAACCCGGCGTGCCACATGAAGTTTTTAATATGAGCGATACAGAGCCTGTAGTAGCTTTTGTGGCCCGTTCTTCAGCAGATGAATGGGACAATATTATTCCCTACAACCGGGACGAAAAACAGCTTTAATACTGCACGTAATTTTTTATCATTGTTTTCTTTTTCTTTCTACCGTAAAATCAAAAATATCCGGCCTGTTATAATGCCCCGAAACATCTAGTGTAATTTTTTCTTTAAGGGCAGTATCAAAATTATCAATGCTGCAATAAAGAATTTCTTCTTTGTCAAACTGCGGTGTTAATAAATAATTCCCTTTGGGATCTATTACGCAGCTTCCTCCATTAAGCAGGTATTGCTCAGGGTTATTTTTTAAATGAGCCGGTAAAGTAAGTGCCGCAGGAATATCTTTTACCTGCATCATTTGCCCGGCAGCAATTACAAAACATCTTCCTTCAAAAGCATAGTGGCGGCTGGCTACCTGGTGCATTTCATGTACCATTGGCCATAGGGCAATATGTATCATTTCATTTTCATTATGCAAAGCCTGCCGGCTCAATGGCATCCAGTGCTCCCAGCAAATGAGGCCGCCCATCCGCCCCCAGGCAGTTTCCACCGTTTTTAAGCCGGCTGCATCCCCATAACCATACAATAATTTTTCATTGAAGGTTGGTACTAATTTACGGTGATGATTTACTACAGCTCCTTTTTCATTTATCAATACAAAAGAATTATAAATGGTGCCGCTGCTTACTTTTTCATTAAAGCCCATGCAAAGTATAATGCCATATTCTTTTGCTGCTTCAGCCAGAATTTTTATTTCATCGCCTGCTATATCTACACTGTTTTGATGCATGGTCGCAAATACAGTTTTTACCGTATCGTTATTCCATAAAGCAATTTCAGGGCAATGATCTATCCACGAGGGATAGCCGCTAAGCCAGGTTTCGCCAAACACAATTAATTGTGCACCATTGGCTGCAGCTTCGCCTATCAGCTGCAAAGCTTTTTGCATACTGGCAGGTAAATTTAAATGAACAGGTTTGTGCTGTATGATAGCGAGCTTTAAAGCATTCATTGGTTAAAAGTAAATGAAAAAGAATATGCAAAAGTAAGATGGTTTACAATTGTATTAAAAATGCTTACTTGAGCTAAAGCCCGGCTATATTGGATGAATTTATTTCACATAAAAAAATCCCTTCGTTTCAAGAGAAGGGATATTTAATAACATAAAAATATTTTTTATGCAACCGCTTTATTAACCAGCGCTGCAGCTTCACTCAGTAAAATAGCGCTCTGTACCTTAAGGCCGCTTTCATCAATCAATTTTTTTGCTACATCTGCATTGGTGCCTTGCAGGCGTACAATAATGGGTATGCTGATATTGCCAATGCTTTGGTAGGCATCAATAACGCCTTGTGCAACCCGGTCGCAGCGTACAATACCGCCAAAAATATTTATAAGAATAGCTTTTACTTTCGGGTCTTTTAAAATAATCCTGAAGCCTGCCTCTACGGTTTGCGCATTTGCTGTGCCGCCTACATCTAAAAAATTTGCCGGCTCGCCACCGCTTAATTTTATCATATCCATCGTGGCCATAGCCAGGCCTGCGCCATTTACCATACAACCAACATTACCATCTAATTTTACAAAGTTCAGGTTATATTTTCCGGCCTCTACTTCGGTAGGATCTTCTTCGCTTATATCTCTCAGCGCTGCAATATCAGCATGGCGCATCAATGCATTATCATCCACATTCATTTTGCAATCCACGGCAATAATTTTCTCATCGCTGGTTTTAAACAACGGGTTTATTTCCAGCATACCACAATCAAGCCCTGCATAGGCATTGTATAAATTGGCTACAAATTTTACGCAGTTTTTAAAAGCCTCGCCGCTTAAGCCCAGGTTAAAAGCAATTTTTCGTGCCTGGAAAGGTTGTAATAATCCACCGGGATGAATCCATTCTTTAAATATTTTTTCCGGTGTAGCATGTGCTACATCTTCTATGTTTACACCACCTTCGGTACTGTACATAATCACGTTCTGCCCCTTGGTACGGTCTAATAAAATAGAGAGGTAAAATTCTTTTACCGGGTTAGGGCCATCATAATATACATCCTGCGCCACCAGTATTTTGTTTACCACTTTTCCGGCCGGGCCGGTCTGTATGGTAACCAGGGTGCCGCCCAATAAATTTTTTGCAATGTTTACAACATCCTCTGCACTTTTGGCCACCACTACGCCACGCTGATCTTTACCAACGATGGTGCCCTTGCCACGGCCGCCGGCATGTATCTGTGCTTTTACCACAGCAAATTTGCTGCTGTATTGGGTGTGTATCTGCCGGTAAGCTTCTTCGGCTTCGCCTGGTGTGTTACAGGCAACCCCTTCCTGCACCGGAACATTGTATTTTTTCAATAGCTCCTTGGCCTGGTATTCATGAAGATTCATATTGTAAAATTTTGGCGAAGATAATTAAAAAGTTGTTAGCTGATAGTTGTTAATTGACTGATCGTTTGCGAAAATTTAAAAATATTCTGGCGGTCATCGGAATACAATAATTTTTCTTTAGCCCGGGCTGTGCGCTGTAGCCCTCGTTCCTCGGGGCTGCCGCTCCCATCCCGCCGCTTTTCAGCAAAAGAATATTAATCAACAATTAACGAGGCAACAGTTTAACCATGCACAATTCAACCCTCAATAAGCCTTACATTTGCAAGTCTAAAAAGCTAAACTCATGATGACAAAAATTGCAGAAGCTACTGCATTTATTAAAAACATTATTGGTAGCGAACCACAGGTAGGAATTGTGCTGGGCAGTGGCCTGGGCAGTTTTACCAACGAAATAAAAATAGAAAAAGAAATTCCTTATGGCGATATTCCGCATTTTCCGGTAAGCACCGTAGAAGGGCATAGCGGCAAATTGATTTATGGCGAACTCAGCGGAAAAAAAGTACTGGCCATGGCGGGCAGGTTTCATTATTACGAAGGTTATTCTGCCCAGGATGTAATTTTTCCTATCCGGGTTATGAAATATCTCGGCATAAAAACATTGCTGCTCAGCAATGCTGCAGGCGCCACCAATGCCGAATTTAAAGTTGGCGACCTGATGATCATTACAGACCATATTAGTTTTTTTACGCCCAATCCTTTAATTGGTAAAAACGAAAAAGAGCTCGGCACCCGTTTTCCGGATATGACGGAACCCTATAAAAAAGACCTTATTCAAAAAGCAAAAGCCATTGCTGCGAAAGCCGGATACCTGGTGCAGAAGGGCGTATATATTTCTGTTACCGGCCCTACGTTTGAAACCAAGGCCGAGTATAGAATGGTAAAAGCCCTTGGCGCAGATGCAGTGGGCATGAGCACTGTACAGGAAGTAATAACCGCTGTGCACATGGGCCTTTCCGTTTTTGCTATAAGTGTAATTACAGATATCGGCATAAGGGAAGACGAAAATATTATTACCCACGAAGAAGTATTAGCCGCCGCCAAAGAAGCCGAACCAAAACTTACCCATATCTTCAAAGAGCTGGTAGCACAGTTATAATTTCTGCATGAAGCAACTATTTTTTTCTATACTGTTTATTGCCGGTTTTG
>JBDUCK010000416.1:0-2771 GCA_040003485.1 Ferruginibacter sp.
AATATTCTTACTTCTCCATCTTTTTCATCTGCTGTTAAGCTGCCAGCCTGCTGTTTATCATACACCAATAAACTCCACTGAATTATTTTATTGGCAGGATATAAAGCAGCCTCTTTCCTTAGCCATTCTTCTGCTTTTTGCGCACCCGAAATTTTTTCTATAGCCCATGCCGTAACCAAATGATTGGCCGGTAAAAAATTCATTACCGTATTATCTACTTTGGGTGTAAAGGCAATAATCTTTTGCAACGACTGGTTGGCCGCAGTATCGTTGTGGAGGTTTGTATCACAAATGTAATTGCACCAGTCTTCCAGCCGCTCGTCAATATTTTCAGCATAAGGCTTACCTACCCCCAGGTTTGCCGGCCATAATTTGGCGCCTGCTATAAATTGCAAAGCCTTTTTGTACTGTTTCTTTTTTATTTCTGCTACTGCCTGCATCAGTTTTGCCTCATGGTATAATTGCCTGCCCACTACAGCTCCTTCAAAAGGAAGTATTTTTAGTTTGGTAAGAAATGCATCCGCTGCTGCATATTTTTTATTCAGCAATAATGTTTTGGCATACAACATTCCCATGATATAATTTTGGTAATGGATTTTATAAAATGGTTCCACAAAGGCCAATGCTTTTTCATATTCCTTATGACCTATAAAATATTCTGCAAGCAATTTAGTGTAACGCCATTGCTGCGGATCCAGTTTGATGGCTTGCTGCATATCTGCAAATGCTGATTCGGGATTATCCTTCATCAACCCAGCCCTTGCTGCATAAAAATTTGCATCACCTGGTTGATTGGCACAGGCGGCAAATAATTCTTTTGCCTTTTCTATATTATTACTGCTCCAGAAAATAAGGCCCGCATAATATCTTGTTTTCCAATCAGCATCAGCAATAGAATAGTTTAATGCTGCCAATGTTTCTTCCCTAAATGAGGATAACAAAGAGGGCTTTGTATCAAATGCTTTTTTTGCATATTTCTTATCCCCCATTAAATAAGAAAGCCAATACAAAACCTCATCCGTTTGAGGTGCCATGTTTAGAATAGTAACCGCCGCTTCCCAATCGGCAATATTGTAATACCATATTCCCAATTCAATATAAGTTTGTTCCGGCAGTTCATTTTTTATCAGCGATGTGAATTCATTTTTTTGAGTCTCCTTTTTATCCAGCAGATATTTTTCCAGCCGTACAAAATGATTCAGGGGATCAAATGATAAAATTGTGGTAAGCGTTTCTGCAGCTTTTTCTTTTTTATTCTGATAGCGATAGGCAATAGCCATAATCTGCCATGCATCAAGATTATACCGGTTGCTGATTATGCATTTTTGTGCATAGTCTATAGCTGCGTTAAAGTTTTTCTCCCGCAAATAAACTTTACTTAATGCTGTAAATGCAGCATCTCTGAATGAAACAGCCTGTGCAGCAATATCAAACCCATCTTTTGCATCTGTTATTTTTCCAAGCTTTAAATTAATCAATCCATAATAATAATTTGCTTCTGCATCATAGGTATTTATGCTCAATGCTTTTTTGGCAAAACCAAGTGCCAGCGCATATTCCAGCTTATGATACACCAGCATAGCCATACCCGTTAGTGCAGGTAAATAGTTACCGTCTTTTTGCAGGCATTCCTGCATTTTTATTTCCGCATCTGCATAATTGCGTTCGTTTATATTTTCTTTTGCCTGCAGATACAAACCCTGTAAAGAGTTCCAGTCAAAATCTTTTGGGCTTTGCAAAGGGCGGCTTAAAACATCTGCATCCGGCGATGACTGGTAGATTAATTTTGTATCTCCCAGTGTAGCAATAAGCTTATTTTCATCCGCAGTTGATTGAACAGAATCCGCAAACGGCTCCATTGTTTTTATCTGTATTATTTTTGAATGCAATACTTTACCGTCCCCCACTACTTTTAATTCATCATTAATATTCTGTAAAGGGGAAAAATAAATTTTAAGCCAGCCATTCTCTTTTTTAATATTCAATGCGCCATAATTATTGGCTTTTACAAAACCTTTTGTTTGCTTTACCGGGAACCAATACTCTGTCCATGTATCGGTTGTATTGGGTGCAAAGCCCCTGTGTTTAAAGGGCGTGAACGTGCTTTTATCGGATGTTTGATTAAACAATCTGCCACTTTGTACTTCAGAATATTGCCCATCAGTGTCCGTCAATAATTTTTCCCATATCATCCCCTGCTCTGATAAACCCCATATCCATATTTTTTTCCCGGCCTTATCATCATGAGTGGAGTACCTGCCCATCCCAAAATCATCATCATGCCAGTAGGCTCCAAAAAAATCAGTGTACTTCCCGAATACATGATACGATTTATAACCGCCGAAATTATTGTTCTCATACCAGGAAATATCTTTTCCATTTTTTTTATTTATTGGCCAATCGCTATACTCTCCTTCGTGGCCAAGGTAGTGCGTGCCGGGATAAATATATTGCAGGTTTCCTTTTGCTTTTATGCCGGTATTCATCCAGGTATAATAAGGCTGCTCTATGGCAGATGCGTTAAACCAAAAGGAAGTGGTGGTGATATATGCTTTGTCTTTTGGTAAATTAATTTCAAGGCGCCAAGGGGTCCTTGTTAGTAAATCCAGCACTCCAATCACACAACTCACACTACCATCTTCTTTTTTAATAGTGGTATAATCCACCGGCGTAGCACATGCAGGCGTATGGCCTATGATGCCATAGTTAGCCTCAATGCCGCCACTGGTCCATGGTCCACGCATGGCTATGTCACGAAATTTTATAACATG
>JBDUCK010000123.1:0-9256 GCA_040003485.1 Ferruginibacter sp.
CTCTTTGCTTTGGCAAACACCTCATTAATTCTTCCGTCTAATCCAATGGCGGCACTCACTTCTTCTCTTGGCCTGGGTATTATAGCCGGGTTGGTAATTGGCAAACCTCTTGGAATATTTTTGGTGAGTTATATTTTAGTATCGCTGAATATTGCAAAACTACCTACTAACATAAAATGGAAACAGGTACTGGGCATGGGTATTCTCGCAGGCATCGGCTTTACCATGTCTATCTTTACAACCATACTGGCTTTTGCAGATGAAGACTCCCGGGATATTGCCAGAATTGCCATTCTTGCCAGCGTAGTTTTATCTGCTGTTGGGGCTGTATTATATTTTACTAAAATTATTTTTGAAAGCTACCCCCGTCACACAAACACTGCCGCAAAAAAAACTGCAGAGCTAAAATTTAATTTTCAATAGTGTAGGGCTTCGTCATTTTATTTTATTCACTATTTCAAGATCTTCTTTAGATAAAGATTCCCACCATTCATCGGTTACATCTGCCAGCCTGTATTCGCTGTCTATATCATAATCGCCATTTTCATCTATCTGGTAAAAGCAATCATTCAGGGTATCCAGCACACTGTTCACCGATTTTAATTCTACAAACAATAAGCGGCTTACAATTTTCTTCGCTGTTTTGTTTTCAAGAATATCTACCCGTTTCTGCAGGTCACTTATTTTATCATCTTTACGGGCTAATAAATAGCAGGCAAAAAACAAACTTAAAATAGCAATAATAATAAGCGCCTGCATCATGGTAAATAGGTTTTATATTTTATTTTAAATGGGTGTAATAAAAAGCTACACTGCATTTCTTGCAGCATTTATAATTCCGAAAGAACTGCGGATGATCAATTTTCTATACACTTCTTTTTCGCTGTCTTTTGCTCCCTGCATAGCAGCTATTTTACTTATGGCGTATTGCTGAATAGTACTCAGCGGCAGTACGATCCGTTCCCGCATCTGTATTGATAATTGATCTACCGGGTAATTACTCATCAGTTCATTGCGGCCACTCAGTTTAAAAATGTATGATTTGGTAAGTTCAAATTCGGTGTAAATCAGTTGCCATATTTCTCCAAAAATTTCATGGTTAGCCAGGTGGCTCGTTAGCGGGAAAAAACATTTATTCATCGTCATTTCGGAGTTATCCATCAGTGTTTTAAAAAAAAGTGATTCTTTATATAAGTCTTTTACCGCAGTAAATTTTCCGGCTTTATCTAATTTTTGCAAAGCTGTACCTACACCGTAATAGCCCGTTACATTTTGTTTTAACTGGCTCCATGCACCTACATAAGGAATGGCCCTGAGATCTTTTAAGGTAAGTTTTCCGCTTCCTCTTTTTGCCGGGCGGCTACCGATATTTGTTTCACTATAAAACTGCAAAGGACTCACTTCATTAAGATATTGCATAAAGTTGTGATGGTCCTTTAGTGCTAAATATTTTTCCAGGCTGGCATTGGCAAGTTCCTTTAACAGCATTTCCTGTTGTGGTTGTAAAGTAATTTGCTGGGGAGAAAAAATATCGTTGGATATTCCTGCGCTTAGCAATTGTTCAATATTAAATTTTGCGGCATCTGCAGTACCAAAACTGGAACTTACTGTTTGCCCCTGCACGGTTAACTGTATTTCTTTATTGGCAATATTTTTCCCCATACTTGCATAAAAGCTGTGTGTCTTGCCGCCACCTCTGGCCGGCGGGCCGCCACGCCCATCAAAGAATATCACATCAATATTATTTTCTTTTGAAACTTTAGTCAGTTCTTCTTTTGCTTTGTAAATACTCCAGTTTGCCATTAAATAACCGCCATCCTTTGTTCCATCACTAAAACCCAGCATTATCGTTTGTTGGCAATTTCTTAGCTGCAGGTGTTGCCGGTAAGTTTCGTTATTATACAAAGTCTTCATGATGCCGGCAGCATTTTTCAAATCTTCTATCGTTTCAAATAATGGTATAATATCAATATTCAAATCTTCTTTGTTCCAACCGCTCAGCAAAAACAAAGCATATACTTCCATCACATTTAAAGCAGCCTGGCATTGACTTATAATGTAACGGTTGCAACCTTCCACACCATTAAATTGTTGAATTGTTTTTATTGAAGCAATTGTTTGCAACGTATCCTTTACAATGCCTACATAGTTTTCAATAATGGCGGGGGCTTGTATTTGTGCCAGTGCTTCCCCTTTTTTAATATCATTTAATACTTCATAATTTTGCGCAAGTATATTTTCTTTTATAGCAATAGCTTCTAACACTTTTGAGTGAACTCCAGCCTCCTGGCGAATATCAAGGGTGGCAAAATGCAATCCGAAAACATGCACTTTACTTATCATATTATTTACCAAATGCATGAAGAGCCCATTGTGGTCTTTTACTAATTGTGTTCTTATTTTTACCAGCACTTCCAGTATCTCATCCTTAGATATGGAAGTTCGCTGGCCGGGAATAAAAATGTTATCATATAATTTCTTCTCCAGGTCTGCAAGCATTTGCTCCACGCCGTCAAAAGTGAGTCTGCGCCTCATTCTTCTTACATCAAGGTAATAACATTTTATAATGGAACCACGTAATGCATCTGCTACTTTCGCCGTAGTTTCGGCCGTTACAAAAGGGTTGCCGTCTCTATCCCCGCCGGGCCAAAAGCCCATTTTAATAACCGGGTTTTTATCTGATAGCAAGCCGGGAAATGCCGCTGCTATCTGCGAAATTATTTTTCCTGCTGCATGATAAAAAACATTTTCCAGGTACCAGATAAGGCTTACTGCTTCATCATAAGGTGTTGGTTTTTGTTTTTTGAGAAAAGGGGTTTTACCCAACTGCTGCAGGTACATATTTATGTTGGCGACATTATTTTCTATTACGGCACGGGTAGTATCATTAATAATCCCAAGTACGGGCCCCGGATAAAACTGGGTAGGGTGCGCCGTTAGTACCAGGTACACACAAAAATATTTCAGCTTTTTTTCCAGTTCTTTTTCCTTTCCACTATTTTCTACTTCGGCCAGCAAGTGCTTAAGTGTACCGGTTCCCGTCATGTCATGAACCGAGGTAAAAGCTGCATCTTCCAAGGCATCAAATAATACCACCTGCCTTTCGGCATATTGTATAAAACGAAAAAGAACATCCAGCATTTCTGGCAGTGTTTTTACAGAAGTCTGCTTTGCAAAAAAATCTTCGATGATCTGTACCGGGCTTAGCTTTTTTTGAAATCCTTCTTCACATACAGATAACAGCATAGAAAGTAGGATACCTGTTTTTTCTATCCGGTGAAAAGGCAATGAAGTAAAAAGGCCGTTGTACAGTTGAAATTTAATGCCTACCTGGTTTTTAAACTGTTGTAATGCCTGTGGGTCTTGTTCGTGCATAGCTACCAAATTAATAAAAATTTATGGCGCAGCAATCGTGATCTAAAAATAGTAAGAAATTTTGTAACAGGCGTGATTGAATTCTCCAAAGTTAAAAACCTGAGCCGGTTGTTATAATGTGGTTGCGTTTGTATGTGCAGTAAATTCGTTGATTGGTCATTCTCTATTCCTGATATACACTAATTTAATACCCGCTTTATCGGTTTCACGTTTATCAATTTCAAACTGCGGCAGCGATTTTATAAGTGGCGTAAGTTTTAAAAAGCCATAATTTCTGGGATCGAAATTGGGTTGTTTTTTTAATAATAGATTACCTACATCTCCCAAAAAAGCCCAGCCATTTTCATCGCCGATATCATTAATGGTGGCTGCAATAAGTTTAAGGGTTTCCCGGTTCATTTTATCTACGGCAGGTTTTGTTTTTTCTTTGATAATTTTTGTTTTTGTATGCCCGGTTTCCGGTTCCTGCACCAACGGAATAATTTCCATGTAAATAAATTTATCGCAGGCAACTATAAATGGATTCGGTGTTTTCTTTTGGCCGATGCCAAATACTTTCATACCCGCCTCACGCAGGCGGGTAGCTAATCTTGTAAAATCGCTGTCGCTGGAAACAATGCAAAAGCCGTCAACTTTTCCTGAATATAAAATATCCATAGCATCAATGATGAGTGCAGAATCGCTGGAGTTTTTTCCGCTGGTATAACTGTACTGCTGTATAGGCGTAATGGCATTTTCCAACAACACATTTTTCCAGCCGCTCACGGTTGGCTTCGTCCAGTCGCCATAAATTCTTTTAAAAGTTGGTGTGCCATATTTGGCAATTTCTTCCATTACACCCTTTACATTGCTGTAAGGGACATTGTCCGCATCTATTAATACGGCCAGTCTTATTTCTTTTTGAAGATCCATGATACAAGTTAATTATTTTATGCGAACGCCGGAAATGGATGCTGATGAAGGGCAGGCCCAAAATTTACATGCAGCATTTTTTATTTGATCAGTGAGAAAAATTTATTTGATAAATATTAGCCCATAGTTTTCCTGTGACATAAATTTTATCATTCAGAGAATCATACGCAATTCCATTTAGAACATCTGCACGGGGATTTTTTTGGTTTGCTTCATACTTTAGTGAGCTAAGATCTATTTTGCCAACTACATTACCTGTTACAGGATCTATTTTCAGAATGGTATTATTTTGCCAGATATTAGCATAGATAAATCCTTTGATATATTCCAGCTCATTCAAACTGTCTCTTGGAATTCTGTTTTCTGTAACGGTTATTATTTTTACGGGCTTAAATTTTTCCGGGTCTAAAAAGCTGATGGAATCTGTTCCATCACTCATTATTAAATTTATTCCATCTGTTGTCAGGCTCCATCCTTCAATATTTTTGTAGGCAAACTTACCGGTCATTTTATATGAATTGGCATCGTAAATAAATCCCACCTGGTTTGTATAAGTTAACTGGTATAATTTGTTTTTTAAAAACACAATGCCTTCGCCGAAATATTTTCTCCGGTCAATTTCAATTTTTTTTTCGAACCTGCCGGTAGCCAGATCCGTTATTCCTATCATTGACCTGGTTTGTGGCAGATCATCAGGTGAGCCGGTACTTTCAAATAATTGGCCATTGTACATTAAAAAACCTTCTGTAAATAAAGAGGTGTCATGAGGTAAAGTTTTGGTGACAGCATAATTAATGAATGGTACTGCATTAGGTTCGGGGGAAGTTACTCCAGGTATTTTATTGTTTTCATTACAGCCATATAAAATGTATAGGCTTGATAGAACGGGTAGCATCCATATTCTTTTACAATTCATCTAATATTTTTTGATAGGTGATATTTCAAATATACAGAAGTTCACTACGCTGCTTTTACTTACGCCGATATTGTTAGCTACATTTGCACTAATCAATCAGTATATTTTGAATATATTTTCCACCAACAGCCGCATTATTGTTACCTGCAGCAACCGTATGTCTGCTTACCTGCAACAGGAAATTATCGAACTGGGTTTTAAGCCCGTAAGAATTTTTAAAACAGGGGTAGAACTGGAAGGAAATTTATCCGATTGTATAAGACTAAATTTAAACCTGCGCTGTGCCAGCCAGGTCTTGTACTCACTAGAAGAGTTCCAGGCTTTTAATGCAGATGATGTATATAAAACTTTGCTTGAAGTAGCATGGGAAAAAATTATTCCGGCTGAAGGATATTTTTCTATCAGCAGTAATGTGAGCAACGAAACCATCAGCAATAATTTGTATGCCAATGTAAAAGTAAAAGATGCTATTGCAGACAGGTATAGGGAGAAAACCGGTGCCAGGCCCAACTCTGGCTCCGACCTGAATGGTGTGGTTATACATTTATACTGGAAGGAAGAGCTGGCTGAAATATTTATAGATACCTCCGGCGATACTTTATCTAAACATGGCTACAGAAAAATTCCCGGTAAGGCGCCAATGCTAGAGTCTTTGGCCGCAGCCACTATCCTGGCTACAAAATGGGACAGAGTTAATCCTTTTATAAATCCGATGTGCGGTTCGGGTACCGTGGCCATAGAAGCAGCAATGCTGGCAACTAACCGGCGGCCGGGTTTGTACCGCAGTAACTATTCGTTTATGCATTTGTGTGAGTATGATGAAAGTATCTACCTTCAGCAATTTGGTCTACTGGAGAAACAGGTAACAGATATGCCGGATTTAAAAATAATTGCAACCGATATTAATGAAGATGCCGTAAATATTTCGAGGATAAATGCGGGTATGGCGGGCGTAGAGGAAATGATTGATTTTGGCGTTTGTGATTTTGAAGAAACTCTGGTTCCCGAGGGATTGGAAGGCGTGGTTTATTTTAATCCTGAATATGGCGACCGCATGGGCGAAGAAGAAGAACTGCAGGGCACATACAAACGCATGGGCGATTTTTTAAAGAAAAAATGTAAAGGGTACACCGGGTATATTTTTACCGGCAACCTGGAGCTTGGAAAAAAAATTGGGCTAAAGCCAAAACGCCGTATTGAATTTTATACGAGCAAAATTGACTGCCGTTTATTTGAATATGAATTGTATGCAGGCAGCAAAGAGAAAGAGTAATTATTCATTTTTCAAGACACCCTAAACTTCTAAACAAAACTAATAAGTATTTTGCATACGCACTTACTACTAAACGAAGAATGATGTTAGCATTTTTAAAACAACCCTGGCCCTGGTATGTAGCCGGTCCACTTATAGGACTCATGGTTCCCGTATTATTAATCTTAGGCAATAAATCTTTTGGAATAAGTTCTTCGCTAAGGCATATCTGTGCTATTGCCGTACCGGCAAAAATTCCTTTTTTTAGCTACGACTGGAAAAAGGAATCCTGGAATTTATTTTTGGTATTGGGCATTTTGCTTGGTGGATTTATAGCGATGCAATTTTTAGCAAATCCGCTGCCGGTAAAAATAGGTCCGAAGCTTGCGACGGAGCTGGCCGGTTACGGAATTGATGATTATAACGGCCTTGTACCAACGCAGTTATTTAACTGGCACAGCCTTTTTACATTGAAAGGAATTTTAATGATGGTACTGGGTGGTTTTATGGTTGGCTTTGGCACACGGTACGCCGGTGGCTGCACCAGTGGCCATGCCATCATGGGCTTAGCTACATTGCAATGGCCGTCTTTAGTAGCTACCTGCTGTTTTATGATTGGCGGGTTTATTATGGCCAACCTTATTCTTCCATTAATTCTTTCACTTTAATTTTAAAAAATGATCCAGGCAAAAGAAACCAATACAGATTTTGAAGTGAGATCGCTGGACACTATGTGTATAAATGAGAGCACGCTCACACACAGATGGTATCATCAATTAAAATACCTGTTTGTTGGAATTGTATTTGGAATATTACTTACAAAGTCGGAAGTCATCAGTTGGTACCGCATACAGGAGATGTTTCGACTGCAATCTTTTCACATGTACGGCGTCATTGGAAGTGCAGTAGTTACGGGAATGATCTCTGTATGGCTTATAAAAAAGCTTAGCATCAAAACGATCTATGGAGAAAAAATTGAGATTCATACAAAAGCATTTAATAAAGGGCAGGTGTATGGTGGTTTGTTATTTGGATTAGGCTGGGCTATTACGGGTGCCTGCCCGGGGCCTTTGTATGCACAAATCGGCGGAGGAAGTACGGTTATTGTTATTACCTTATTATCGGCCATTGCCGGCACCTGGGTTTATGGAAAATTCCGGCAAAAACTGCCGCATTGATTTAGAGAAGAATAAGCAATAGTTATAATAATTTGCTTCTGCATAAGCATAAAAGGATTAGCGAAAATACTATTTCACCTGCTTATATTCTTCCACAGGTTGAGAAATAATACCCCAAAAATCTTTCTGTCATAATATATAAAATAATAAGGTATCCTGTTTTTAAACGGCATGTTATTTGAAAATACATGGTTACATTTTAATCATTAAAAAACAAATTATGTTACGTAAAAATCTTTTTTTGAGAAACTACCTGGGGGCAGCCATTATCATGCTGTCTGTTTCAGCAGTAAGCTGCCATAACAATGATACTACTTCCTCTACCGATACCGCCATTTCTACTGATACATCTATGATGAAAGTAGATAACACCGGTATAGATACTTCTAACAAGATGCCTTCTGCTATAGCAACAGATACTGCTGCAACCATGGGTACTTCTAAAATGGCTGACTCAAAAATGTCAGACAGCAAAATGAGCGATCCCAAAATGTCGGGCACAGGTATGGCCAAGCCCAACCCAGCCAAAAAAGGTATGAAAGGTAAAGCTGTTATTACTGCACCAATGAAAGGTACTGGTGCCATGGAAATGGATAATGCCGGTGTTTATAATAATGTAGAATTTATTCCCTCTTTCCCCGGCGGTAATAAAGGCCTGCAAAAATATTTTGATGATAATTTAAAATACCCCGAAGACGCATCAAATGATGGCGTAGAAGGTACCGTAAAGGTTTCTTTTGTTGTGGATGAAAATGGTAAGCTTAGTTCCCCTCAGGTTATGGGCGATAAAATGGGTTATGGTTTAGAAGATGAAGCATTAAGGGTGGTAAACAAAATGCCTACCTGGAACCCTGGAAAATTAAAAGGTAAAAATGTAAAAACACGTTACACTTTGCCAATCAATTTTCAGTTGTACTAAATGATTGTATTAAAATAAAAAGAGAAGCCTTTCAGCTTCTCTTTTTATTTGCCTGCACTTTTAACTATTGGGATTTCTCATAAAATTTTTGTTATGATGCGAAAATTATTGATCGCTGTTTTGGTAATTGCCCTTCTCATTGAATTGGCTCTGACAGGTGGAGCTTTTTTTGCGACAGAAGTTACCATGGCAAAGTTTGGCGTAACATTAAATGCCGAAACGGCTTTCCTGTCTTACATCATTGCGTGGTTTCTGCTCTTTACCTCAGCAATTTGCCTGTTTGCCACCTGGCAGGTATGGAAAAACAAAAATTATCATACCCTCTGTTACCTGCTTGGTTTCTGGTGGATAGGCATTGGGATTGGTATTTATGTTGCTTTCAAAAAACCGGATAATTTATTTTTAGATTCTTTGAAAGGTCTGCTGATTGTTTTGTTTGCAAAATTTAGCCGCCCAAATAAATCACAGCAAAAAAAAGCACCCTGAATTACCAGGGTGCAAACATCATAAATCATACCTCTTAAATCTTACATCAACAAACTATCCCATTTTCTTTTTCAGATTTTCATCTATGGCATCTAAAAATTCTTCTGTGTATAAATAATTTTCGCCATGGCTTACTTTATTTCCGTGGATACATACCGCAAGGTCTTTTGTCATTTTACCACTTTCAACAGTTTCTATACAGACCGTTTCCAACGCAT
>JBDUCK010000124.1:0-9222 GCA_040003485.1 Ferruginibacter sp.
GCAAGGTAAGCGCCATCCTGCCCTGTAATGCCTGTTATAAGTGCCGTTTTCATTAATCTCTTTTATTTTAATTAGATTCGCAAATCTATTATAAAAAACATGAAAATAGCGGTCAATTGCTGGATTTTACGGAATAAGCAAATAGATGGTATCGGCAACTTTACTATCGAAACATTAAAACCTTTAATCAAAGAACATCCTGAAATTGAATTTCAAATACTTTGCGATAAAAATTTTACAGAAGATTATTTTGATTTTCCCAATGTAACAAAACACCGGATTTTCCCTGCTTTGCGGCACCCTCTTCTTTATGTTTTTTATATGGAAATTGTATTAGGATTTTTTTTAAGAAAGCATAAGCCGGATTTATTTTTGGGTATGGATGGCTTCCTGTGCCTTAATACGAGTACAAAACAATTGCCTGTTATCTACGATTTAAATTTTGAACATTATCCACAGGATCTGCCTTTTAGAAACCGTATTTATTTCAGAACATTTTTTAAACGGTTTGCAAAAAAGGCAGAGCGTATTGCAACAATATCTGAATACAGTAAAGAAGATATTGTAAAAATGTATGGAATAGAACACGGCAAAATTGATAATGTTTCCTGCGGGATAAAAGATAAATTTTTTCCTTTAAGCAGAGAAAAAAAAGAACAGATTAAAACTGAATATTCAGCAGGAGAAGAGTACTTTTTCTTTGTCGGATCAATGCATCCACGTAAAAATATTATCCGTTTATTCCAGGCATTTGATATTTTTAAAAAGCAAACACAAAGTAGATTTAAATTAATACTGGCCGGGCATATTTTATGGGATGATAATAATATTAAGGCAGTGCTGGATTCTCTTGAATATAAAACAGATGTGATTTTTACCGGGAGGATAGCTGATGAACAATTAAACGAATTACTCGGCTCGGCTTATTGCCTGAGTTTTGTGCCAGTTTTCGAAGGTTTTGGTTTACCTATCGTGGAGGCGTTTCAGGCGGGCGTACCGGTAATATGCAGTAATGTTACTTCAATGCCGGAAGTGGCCGGTGATGCGGCTTTGCAGGTAGATCCTTTTAATATTGATGCCATTGCGTGGGCAATGAAAACCATTTACGATAACCCGGCCTTGCGGGAATTATTAATTGAAAAAGGGCATTTGCAAAAGGCAAAATTTACCTGGCAAAAAACGGCTGCACTTATGTATGAAAGTATAATTAAAGCTGCTACGTAAGTTTCGTTTGCCAATAAGCCAGCAAGTCTCTTAAACTTTTTTCCATAGGAATTTCCGGTTGCCAGCCAATTTCATTTTTAATTTTTTTAAAGGAGCCGATTATTTTTTTATTTTCTGAAGGCCGGAAATTTTTCTTATCTGTCTTATAAGTTATAGTAGTACCGGTAAGCTTGCCAAGCATGTCTATAATATCTTTTAATACATATCCTTCATTGGAACATACATTGTAAGTTTCTCCTGTTTTTCCGTCTATCATCAACCCGTAATATGCTTTTACTACATCTCTTACATCGGTAAAATCTCTTATTACAGATACATCGCCTACAACTAGTTCAATTTCCTTAGCTCCTTTTTTTATTTGATCAACCACCTGTTTTGCAAAAGATGAAATTACAAAGTGATCACTTTGATATGGCCCGATATGATTAAATGACCGGGTATGTAAAATATCTATGCCGTAATTTTTTGAATAAATTTCCACGAGTTTTTCCTGCATTACCCGGGCAGCACCATATGGGCTTGCCGGGTGTGGACATAAGCTTTCAGTTAAGGCATCACTCGTAGCATCTGCATTTCCATACTCCTCAGAAGAGCCAATAGATAACATGCGGCATTTTAATGAATTAATTCTTAAGCCCTCTATTAGCGATAAAAAAATCCCTGTATTTTCGGTAATAAAATCTGCGGGGTGCAACCAACTTTCTGCAACACTGCTTTTGGAGGCAAGGTGTAAAATGTAATCTGGTCTAAAGCTTAATAAAAGGCCATTTACTTTTTCTGTATTTAATAAATTTACCTGGTAAAAACTACAGGTTATTCCCGGGTATTGTGTTTCTGAAAAACCCGGTTGATTACTGCAATAAATTCCTGCCACAGTATGCGTTTCACCCGAGGTTGATAATAATTCGATAAAGTGCCTGGCAACAAAACCAGAGATTCCTGTTATTAAAATCTTCATACTATCTTTTGCAATTTGCTTTTAAAACTACCGCTGCCTTTTCTGCAATATTACCCCAATAAAAATGATTAAAAAAAGCAGTAGGCGTATTTTCTGTAACATTAATTGCCTGGATGGCCTGTGCAAATTGCTGCCAATCGCCATCGGGCACGGTAATCATTTTATTTTTTACCACTGCGGCAGGCACGCCAAAAGCGCCGCTTAACGTGCTTACGCAGGAAAGATCGGAGCCTAACGATTCCACGAGTTTTGTTTTAATACCCCCGCCATCTGTAACCGGGTTTATAAAAATATCTGCGCCATAGAAATACATGTTTATATCTGGCACAAAGCCCGCAAAAATAATATTGCTTTCTTTATAGTTTTTTAAATCATTGTATGCTTCAGGTAAATTTTTACCACAGATAATAATTCTGTATTTGAAGTTTTTGTGTAAAAGTAAAATAGGGTTTATATGCCCGAGAATATTATCAAGGGCATCAAGATTGGGCTTATAATGCAGGCTGCCGTTAAACAGCAAAATATTTTCGGCGGGGGACAGGTTATATTTTTCCTGTAACTGTTTTTTTGCTGCCGCTTTTTCTTCCCGGCTAGGTATTGACTTCAGATCAAAACCGTATGTGATTGTAAAGCACCGGTGGGCTGCAAGTTTGAAATTTGAAATGGCAAACTGCCTGTCTTCATCTGTAATAAAAAAATTAATGTCAGCACTGCGGTGCGTATATTTTTCATATTGCCACAGCACCCGCCACCACCAGCGGCCGGTGGATCTGAAGCGGGTAGCCTCAATATTATGCGAATGAACTGCCAGGCAGACCGGTGTAAAAATTTTTAGTAAAATACCCAGCCAGCCAAAATAAGGATGCTCGATAATTAAATGTGTAACCTGATTTTTTTGCAGGATTCTTTTTATCCTGAAAAATAAAATAGGATTAATATATCTTAAAATACTATTGCCCAGGGCAGGAATAAACCGGGCATTAAATGCCGGTGGCAGGACATTGTTTTTTGTAGAAATAATAATGACAGGAAGTAGCTCACCAAGAGCATTATAAAACAATGCTACGCCTTTTTCTCCGCCCATTTTTGCAGGAAATATTTTGTACGGAACAAGCGCAGCTATTTGAATATTTTTTGACAATAAAAAAATATTAAGCAGGGAAAAATTGATTTATATCAACCTATCTGCGGATAATTTGTTGAGCCTTTACACAGCTTTTATTTTGTTTTTTCTCACTTCTGCCACAATGCACATAACAAGCAGCAACATAAGCAGCCAGGTAAAAACATTGCTTATAGTTTTACTGGTATAAAATAAGGTGGGCTCAAATTTAAAAGCTATTGTATGTTTACCCGCAGGCACCAGCATAGCTCTTAATACATAATTTGCCTTAAAGTATGGTGCCTTTTTTCCGTCAATATAGGCATTCCATTCTTTGTAATATATTTCGCTGAACACCGCCACATTACTGGTTGTGGAAGAAGATTCATAACTGATGGCATCGTTATCAAAAGTTTTTAGCTTAATAACAGCGCTGCTGTCTGCAGGGGCATAACCAGACACCAAAGCTTTATATTTTTCATCCACCACTGCAGTGTCCTTGGGGCTGAAGCCTGTGAGGGCTTTCATTTCTGCAACCGGGCCATTTACAAATTGCACGGCTTTTACAAACCAGGCATTACCCAATGCACCGGGGTTCCTGGACGCTACCACATCATTGCCCTGTCGCTGAATTACATACTTTGTATTAAGCATATTCAACACCCCTATGTTGGGTGCAGCGCCACTTAATTGATAAGCAGTAAGATCATCATAAATACCCAACTTAGCTGCATGATAACCACCGATAGATTTATGATAGTAGGAAGTTTTAGATTCTTCAAAAGGGCTGCCCACACTAAGGTTATATACCCTGTAATCAGGGTCGGTATCTTTCAGTATTTCCCGGTCTGCATTGGTCATCGGGAACTCCTGTTCCTCATATTTCTCTTTACTGTCAAAACTTTTTTCATTAAGGTATTTCATGTCAAACGACATCAGGTCTACCAGGGCAGTAAGCGTAAGGCCTGCAAGTAAAACTGTTGCGTTAAGTTTCTTTTTTAAATAGAGGGCTATGAATGCAGCAGCTATCAGAATGTAAATAAAAGAACGGACAATATCTTTCATAAAAAAAGAAGCCCTGTCTTGTTTTAATGCGCTTACAAATTCCCTGGCACTTTTTTGGGGATCCGGACTGCCTTTAAAATTAGCCACCATTCCTTCATACAATTGATTGTCTTTTTCTGGCTGACCGGCATCTGCCTGCGCCAGCTTTTGCTCGAGCGCAGGGTCTTGGGCATTGTACAATTGATTGAACTGTGCGGTACGTTGTTTATTTTCATTGCCAAAATCGCTGCTTGCATAAAAAAGAAAAGCTATTACAAACAAGACAGCCGTGGCAAGAGCACCGAGTTTAAATTTTTTCCAGCTTTCAGGATCATTATTTTCTAATAATTTATTAAGCGTAAGTGCTGCAATAATCGGGAAAAGCATTTGCGGTATTACTAATGCCATGGTAGGCACCCTGAATTTATTATACAGCGGCAGGTAATCAAACATAAAATAATTAAACCCGGCAAGATTGTGTCCCAAAGCCAATAGCATGGCCAGCAGGCTTGCAGCGAAAATCCACCATTTGTGTTTCCCATCTAAATAAAACATGCCGAAAATAAACAGGAAACAAATTACCGCACCCAGGTATACAGGTCCGTTGGTAAAGGGCTGTTTTCCCCAATACAACGATTGACTGAACTGAGATGCTGCCTGGTCAACTGCATTTTCCGGCACACCTAATTTTTCTGTAAGGTATTTTACGGTGTGAGAATTTTCATCAAGTTTTGGAAACATATAACTTTCCCCTTCTCTCTCGGCATAGTGGTTGCCATAAGCCATAACCCCTGGAAACATCAGCGTCATCAATTCTGTTCTGCCATAACTCCATTGAAAGGCATACTCCCTGGAAAGGCCAGTGGTTTTTCCATTTACAATTTTCTCATCTTTTTTTGTAGCGTTATCCATTACCAACTGGCCACCACGTTTAGATTCTTTTGCATAATCATACGTGGGAAAAAGAGATACCGCATTAATACAAATACCGGCTATGCCTGCTACCAGTAAAAGGCCAAGACTTTTAAGCAAGTGAGTTGTCTGATTTGTTTTTATCCAGTGAATTGCATAGCCAATTGACATAATACCCAGCACTAAAAACAAATAATAACTTATCTGCTGATGACCTTGTGCAATTTGAAGTGCAGTAAATAATGACGCTAAAGTAAAGCCGGCTAAATATTTTTTATCAAAAATTAAAACCGCAGCACCTATCAGCGCAGGTGCATAACCCAATGCAAGCATTTGAGTAACGTGGCCTGCAGTAATAATGATAGGGGAGAAGCTGCAATAGGCAAATGCCAGGGATCCTAATATGGCCGCAAATGGCCTTACTTTTAAACACATGCATAAAAAATAGAAAGCAATACAAGCCAAAAAGAAAAAATTCATTGGCATAGGCAGCCACAATTGAAACAGGTGATCTATATAGCTTAATGGCGACCAGCTACCCTCTATCTTTATCTGGTAGGCAGGCATACCACTAAACATACTTGTAACCCATAAAGGATAAGTGCCGTGTTGTGCATAGTATAAATCAGACTGGTGGCTCATGCCATACCACCCTGCAAGATCCGATTGTTTTAAAACAGTATCTGATTCAAATGCAGGTTTACTGATAATTACTGCAACTATTAAAAATATGGCAACAGCAATAAGATGGGGCAATACTTTTTTAAAACTTATATTTTTCATTTACACTTCTTTAAAGGCGGCAAATTAAGGCTAAAAATGTAATCCTATAAAAAAGCAATACATTAATTTGTACTGCTTGTAAATATTTAACTGGAATTATTTTTTATTTACCGGCCAGAAATATCACAATAAGTGAGCTTCTCCAATGGCGCTGCACATTTACTGCCCACCCTGAACGTTTTGGATACTTTCCTGCTCGCCTTTAAGATTTTTACGTTTAAATAGTGCTGCATCAAATTTTCCAAAGCGCCAGTTAAAATTTAAGCGCACAACCTGCGGGTCTCTAAGGCGCCTGTTATCCTGCACAAAGTATGCGGTTTGAGCATGCGTAGCGGCTACCCGGGTTCTGAATATATCGCTCCATTGAAGTGTAAACGAAGCTGCATTGTTTTTCAGGAAATCTTTTTTAAGGGCTATATCTGCACCATATATTGGTAAGATATAACCTTGCGAAGTTGATTGAAGGCTACCCCCAAATATTCCACCGCCACCGCCACGACTGTTTCCACTGGCGGCAGGCAATAATGTTTTTGCCTGGTAATCGCCGCTAAATTGTATAGAATAATTTTGGGGTAATTTAAAACTATTATTAAGTTTTGCAAACCAGCTAAAGAGGCTGCTATTGGTTACCCCAGGCAGGTTTGCGGCTTTAATTTCTACATCATATAAATTAAGGTTGCTGGTAACATCCCACCATTTTGCAATTTTATTTTTTCCTGTAAGTTCAAGGCCTGCAGTATAACTTTTATTGGCATTGGCATAAGTTATATACCTGGCCAGTTTATCCGGATTTATCAGCGAATCAAATTGGTAACGGGTAATCAGGTCGTTCGTTATTTTGCCGTAAAGACTTATCAATATTGTGTTTCCCTGGCTGTATTGGTTAGAATAAGCTATTTCTGCCAGGTTGGTAAATTCTGGTTTTAAATCAGGATTACCTACCGTTAAGTTTAACGAATCTGAAAAATCAACAAAGGGAATTAATTGAAAAAAATTAGGCCGGTTTATCTTCCTGGAATAATTTACCTGTACGTCTTCTTTGTCATTCAGTTTGTAACTTAAATAAATACCGGGGAAAAAACTGAAAGGATATTTGTTTGAGAATTGTTGATTTTTGGTAAGAAAATCGCCGTTATACCGGGAGCTTTCAACTCTTACACCAGCCTGGTAACTTAATTTTTTTAGTTGCTGGGAGTAAGTAGCATAGGCTGCATATACTTCATCTTTATAATCATACCTTACGCCAATCTGCGGAATAATAATGTAGTTACCCGTAGCCTGGTCCTGTATAAAATTATCGTTCCAGTTATAATAATTTCTTACGGCAGACCTCAAGCCAAATTCTATTTTTTTTGTTTTGGTAAATGGGTCTGCATAATCTGTTTGAAAAGTATAGGTTTTCGTGTTCCCGCCTCCAGTAGCTCTTTGGGCACCGGGCGAAGTTTTTGGATTATTGTTCTGATCAAAAAGCGAACTTTTATAATCTGAAGTGTTTGTATTTATACTGTAAATATAGTTGGCATCTGCAGTCCATTCTTTTCCGGCCCTGGCAAAGTTGTGTTTAAAACCCAGGCTGCTCCCATAGTTCCGGAAATGTATATCCGCTTTTAAAGTCCTCAATGCCGTTTCCATATAATTTTTGGTTGGTGCAATTGTATCTGAATAAATGCTGATAAGGTCATGAACTTTAAAATGCCCGTTTACCGCATTGCCGCTGATAGTAATGGTATTGCGGTTATCAATAAAATAATCAAAACCCAGGCGTCCAAATGCAAACAGGCCATTTATAAATGGTTTATTGGATTGGGTAAAATGTGCAGCCGAATCCTTACCTAAAAAATCTATCCGGCTGGTATTTACCTGGGTAATAGATCTGCGGAAACCAACCTGCGATGCAGCAAAGAAGTTTATTTTATTTTGTTTGATATTTATATCGCCACCAAACCCAGGCTTGCCACGGCTGTCAACACTGGCCCGTAGGTTTCCATTGTAGCCTACTTTCCTGTTTTTCTTTAATACGATATTAAGGATACCTGCACCGCCGCCACTTGCATCGTACTTTGCAGAGGGGTTGGTAATAATTTCTACACTGGATATCTGGTCTGCCGGAATCTGGTCAAGAGTGAGTGCAGTAGGCCTGCCATCTATAAATATTTGCGGCGCTGCATTACGCAGGGTTACATTGCCATCAATATCTACATTTACAGAAGGTACATTTTTCATAACATCTATGGCGGTACCACCCGTTGTAGAAATATCTTTTTCTACATTATATATTTTTTTATCAAGGCTAAGTTGCAGTAAAGATTTGCCTGCATTTACCGTCACATTTTGCAGTTGTTGAGCATCCTGTATAAGTTTAATATTGCCCAGGTCTTTATCCAGCCCACTACCGTTTAATTCAAAAGATACTTTCTGTTCGAAAGCTTTGTAACCCACTGCAGAAATGCGCAATTTATAAGCGCCCATTACAGGCAGATTCTCAATACTAAAATCCCCATTTTTAGTGGAAAGCAGGGTGGCTAATATAATGGCTTTTCTTTTTTTTACAAGGGAGTCTGGTTTATTTTGAACCAATTGTAACGTAGCGCCGTCTATAGGTTTTAATGATTCTGCGTCGATGATTTTACCATAAAAATGACCAATATTTATTTGCGTCCCGGAAGTTGGCCTGCCGGTAGCAGTTATTTGAGCGTGTACTAAATTGTTACTGAATATATAGAAGATAACGAGATATAAGCAGATGAATATTTTCATGCAAGGCGTTATGTTTTGGTATAGACTTACTCATTCAATTATAATCATTAAAATTATAATATAAGTTAGCAGGGCAAATATATTTAATTCCTTTAGAATAAGGACTTATTGGCGCAAATAATTCATAATACTTTCATTTTCTAGGATATTCAATCTAAAAATAAAAGGCACCGGATTGTAGTATATTTAAATGGGAAAATGCCTTTAATTTATACTTTTTTCTGATGCTTGTACATACGTGATGATTTATTTTTCAGCAATCATTTTTCCGGGCATGCAGGTAGCGTATGGGCTTAAAAATTACCGGCAAATATATTGTACGTAGTTATCTGCGAAAATGTAATTTTGTATAAGGCAGGTTTTTATATATTTTTGCTGCCCGGTAATAAAATGGTAGTCGTAGCTCAGTTGGTTAGAGCATCAGATTGTGATTCTGAGGGTC
>JBDUCK010000125.1:0-9180 GCA_040003485.1 Ferruginibacter sp.
TACAAGGGAGTGACACAACAATGACGATACAAAGAACTAAAGCTGGTATTAAAAAAAATAACTCAAGCCGCTTCTTAATCCTCAATTCTGTGGCTTCCTTAATAAATTATATTTTTATATTTTGCCAACCATATTTGCGGGCACCACCCATTCATCAAATTCTTTGGCCGTTGTATACCCAAGCTTTACAGCCATTTCCTTTAAAGTAGTTCCCTCTTTATGTGCAGTCTGTGCAATTTCTGCCGCTTTATAATAACCAATTTTTGTGTTTAATGCCGTAACAAGCATCAATGAATTATCAACATGCTTCTTTATATTTTCTTCTATCGGCTTAATTCCTTCGGCACACCTGTCATTAAACGAAACACAGCCATCGCCTATTAACCGGGCACTGTGTAAAAAATTAAAGATCATTACTGGTTTAAAAACATTCAACTCAAAATGCCCGTTGCTGCCGCCAATACCAATAGTAACATCATTGCCCATCACCTGCGCCGCAATCATAGTAAGGGCTTCGCATTGTGTTGGGTTTACTTTGCCCGGCATAATAGATGAACCGGGTTCATTGTCGGGAATAAAAATTTCGCCAATTCCGCTTCGTGGACCAGAAGAAAGCATCCGGATATCGTTGGCAATTTTCATTAAGCTGATGGCAATAGTTTTTAATGCTCCATGTGTTTCTACAATTGCATCATGTGCGGCTAAAGCCTCGAATTTATTTTCGGCAGTTATAAAAGGTAACCCGGTTAAGGCGGCAATATATTTAGCAACATTCTCGGGATAATTCTCCGGCGTATTAATACCCGTACCTACAGCAGTGCCGCCCAGGGCCAGCTCACTTAAATGTGCCAATGTATTTTTTATAGCATTTAAACCGTGATTTAACTGCGACGTGTACCCGCTGAATTCCTGACCTACTGTTAGTGGAG
Source organism: Ferruginibacter sp. (assembly GCA_040003485.1). Classification (GTDB taxonomy): domain Bacteria; phylum Bacteroidota; class Bacteroidia; order Chitinophagales; family Chitinophagaceae; genus Ferruginibacter. The sequence goes on from JBDUCK010000125.1 coordinate 930, forward strand.
TAGCATCCATAAAATGAGTACGCCCTATTTTTACAACATGCATAAAAGTTTTGCTCTTTGCAGCCAGGGTGTCTCTTAATTTTTCAATTCCCGGAATAGTAACTTCCATTAAGATTTTATAGGCTGCAATATGCATAGCCGTAGGAAAAGTATCATTGCTGCTCTGGCTTTTATTTACATCATCATTGGGGTGTAAAAATTTTTCTTTATCCTGTAAATTGCCCCCATTAAGCACATGCCCACGATAAGCGATTACTTCATTCACATTCATATTGCTTTGTGTGCCACTGCCGGTTTGCCATACCACCAACGGAAAAGAATCATCTAATTTTCCTGCTAATATTTCATCGCAAACTTTTCCTATTAAGTCTGATTTTTCTTTTGGCAATATGCCCGCATCCAAATTGGTAAGTGCCGCAGCTTTTTTTAAATATGCAAATGCTTTAATAATTTCTTTTGGCATTCTGTTAATATCCTGTGCAATTTTAAAATTGTCAATGCTGCGTTGGGTTTGTGCACCATAGTATGCATCAGCAGGCACTTTTACTTCGCCCATGGTGTCTTTTTCAATTCTATATTCCATGTTCATCGAGATGATTTATTTATGAGATACAAAGATAAGCGTAAAAGAAAATTATAGCTAACTTCAATCAATAGTTAACCTCAATTGTTTATACGTTGAAGCCAAACATTATCTTCTTATTATTAAACTGTATGGCATTTTGTTCAGGCTGTGATATTAGTGAAAATAAAACTATTGATCCAATCACACAACAGGATAGTATTGTCAGCTCTATGGTAAATTCAGATACTATCCGGCCGGCTTTATCAACTCCTGAAATAATTGAAATAAAAACCACTAGAATTGACAGCGTAGTAAATTTTGCAGAAACACTTATAGGCACACCTTATAAATATGCCTCAACAGATCCGGGTGAGGGCTTTGATTGTTCCGGTTTTATAACCTATACATTTAATCATTTTAATATTGCGGTACCAAGGTCTTCTGTGGACTTTACCAATGTGGGACAACCCATTGATTTACCTCTTGCAAAACGTGGTGACTTAATTCTTTTTACCGGCACAGACAGTACAATAAGAGTCGTAGGGCACATGGGTATTGTGACGCAGAACAGTGATACTTTAAAATTTATTCATTCTACTTCGGGAAAGCAATATGGTGTAACCATTACCTCACTGAATAATTATTATATGAGCCGCTTTGTAAAAGTGATCAGGTATTAATAAATTCCTGACTTTTATTTTCCGGTAAATACAGCTTGTCTTTTTTCCAGGAAAGCGGTAGTGCCCTCTTTCATATCTGCTGTATCAAAGCAATCGCCAAATGCTTCTACTTCCTTATCATAACCGTTTTTGCGGTTAATATCTACGCTGTCATTTACAACAGCTACATTGATGCATTCAATAATTTTTGCTATGGCAACAGGCGCTTTTGTGTGAATTATTTTAAGAATATCCTCTGTTTTTTCCAACAATGTTTCAGCAGTTGTTACATAATTTACCAAACCTAAGTGCAATGCTTCATTTGCATCTATCAGGTGAGCCGTCATGTGCAATTCCATGCTTTTGCCTTTACCAACGAGTTGGGTTAAACGCTGTGTGCCACCATAGCCGGGTATCAATCCAAGGTTTACTTCGGGCTGCCCGAATTTGGCATTTTCGCTGCAAAGCCTGAAGTGGCAGGCCATGGCCAGTTCGCAACCACCACCCAATGCAAACCCATTTACTGCAGCAACAATGGGCTTCCTGCTGTTCTCAATTTTAAAAAATACATCCTGGCCTCTTTTTGCCATTGCCATTGCTCCTTGTTTATTTAGCGATGCAAATTCACTGATATCTGCTCCGGCTACAAAAGCTTTAGGCCCGGCACCGGTAATGATAACAGATTTTATTTCAGCATCATTAGCTATTTCATCCAAAGCATTATCCAGATCTGTAAATACATTTTTATTAAGCGCATTTAATTTTTCGGGCCGGTTAATGGTTATAGTACAAATATTATTTTGGGTGTTCAATAATAATGTTTCGTAGCTCATCACGTTTATTTTTTATAAGTTTCGAAGATAATACATTCTCTATCTTTATATCATGACTTTGCTAAGCTTCATCAGCTATACCGGGATTTTTATTTTTGCCCTTACCGGTGCTTTAAAAGCACGTAATTATAAGATGGACGTTTTTGGTGGCCTGGTGGTTGCATTTGTATCTGCTTATGGCGGTGGTACATTAACGGATTTACTTATTGGCATAAGGCCAGTAAATTGGATCAATGATAATGTAGCATTGATATTGGTTTTTGCCGGAACAGTATTTACATTTTTTTTAAAGCAGAATGTAAACCGCTTTAAAAGAACCATTTTTTTTACAGATGCAGCCGGATTGGGATTGTTTACTGCTGCAGGTATTGAAGTAGCATTGCGAAACGGAGTGAATGATAAATATGCATTAATAATGGGTGTAATTACCGCAACTTTTGGGGGATTGATTGCAGATATTTTTTGTAATGCTGTACCTAATCTTTTTAAAAGAGGAGAATTGTATGCTACGGCCTGTGCGGCAGGAGGAATTATTTATTTGCTAATGAAACAAACGCCGCTTTCCGATAATATAAACCTGGCGATTTGTGTGATTTTTGTGATGGGGATACGGATATATTCAAAACGAAAAAGACTGATGCTGCCGGATATTTAATAAGAAGGGTTGTATCATTTATTTTTTGTTACCAGCATCCTTTCTTTGGGGATCATCGTTGTAAATATGATTTTGTTATTCTTTTCTTTTAGTAAAAGAAATAGAATAATCTCACTTGTACATAAAAACATTATTGAACTTTTATCTAATCGTATGTTTTAATTCGGCAGGCTAAAAATTTCTGTTTGTTTTTACCCAATCTTTTATGTAATCGGCAATCTCTACCATTGTAGTGCCTGGTGCAAATAATTTTCCGGCACCCATTTCATTTAGTGTATTTATATCTTCTTCGGGAATAATGCCGCCACCGGTAAGTAATACATCATTCATATTTTTTTCTTTAAGAAGCTGCATGATTTTTGGAAAAACCGTCATGTGTGCACCGCTGAGAATGCTTATGCCGATTGCATCTACATCTTCCTGTAATGCAGCATTCACAACCATTTCCGGCGTTTGCCGCAGGCCTGTATATATCACTTCCATGCCCGCATCTCTCAAGGCAGCCGAGATCACTTTCGCACCACGGTCGTGACCATCGAGGCCTACTTTTGCCACCAATACTCTAATGGGTCTGTTCATAATCATGCGTTAAAAATAATCAATGCTTTTTCAATCCTGGCAATTGTTTCTTCTTTACCGATCATTACCACAATTTCAAAAACAGCCGGGCCAAATTTTGCACCTACCAGCATCACACGCATGGGTAACAGCAGCTCACCGGGCTTTATATTTTTTTCTGTTGCTAAATTTTTAAATTCTGTTTCCATATTCACTAAATCCCAATTAGTGAGATCATTTAATTTTGTACAAAATTCTTTAAAAAAAATAGTCTTATCATTATTCCATTTTGGTTGTACTGCTGCCGTATCCAATGCTTCCGGGGCTTTAAAAAAGTAAGCACCCTGGTCATAAAAATCCGGCAATAAAGTACACCGGTCTTTTATTAATTCAAGCACTTTAATAAAGTATTCTTCATCCTCTACTATAATATTATTTGCTGCGAAAATTTCTTTGACCAACAACTTATAACTGTCAACTGTCATCTTCTTTAGCCACTCATGATTAAACCACTTTGCTTTTTCAAAATCAAATTTTGCCCCGGCTTTATGCACTCTTTCTATCGAAAAGCTTTCAATCAATTCTTCAAGAGAAAAAATTTCCTGTTCTGTCCCGTCGTTCCAGCCCAACACTGCCAGCAGGTTTATAAAAGCTTCCGGTAAAAATCCTTTCTCTTTAAACCCTTCTGTTAATTCATTTGTTTTGGGATCAATCCAGTTCATAGCAAAAACCGGGAAGCCATATTTGGAACCGTCTCTCTTACTCAGCTTTCCGCTGGGGCCCAGTATTAATGGCAGGTGCGCCCATTGGGGCATATTTTCCAAGCCAAATAAATATTTCCATAAAAGTACATGAACCGGAGCACTGCTCAGCCATTCTTCTCCCCGGAACGCATGCGTTATTTTCATTAAATAATCATCAACCACAACCGCTAAATGATAAGTAGGCATCCCATCTGCTTTCAATAAAACTTTATCATCTACCAGCGCCGATTCAAAACTTACTTCATGATGTATTAAATCGCTGAAGGAAATAATTTCAGTCGCAGGCATTTTTATCCTTATCACATGCCGTGTGCCGGCGGCTAATAATTCTTTTACTTTATCTGCCGGTAAGGTTAAAGAATTATTCATCTGCATTCTTATCTTACCATCATATTGCGGAGATGGATTTTCTGTAGTCTTAAAATCATTCCTCATTTTTTCCAATTCTTCCGGTGTGTCAAAAGCATAATAAGCAAACCCATCGTTCACTAACTGTTCTGCATAGCTGCGGTACAAAGGTTTTCTTTCGCTTTGGCGGTATGGGCCATATTCACCTCCATGGACCGGACTTTCATCAGGCTGCAAGCCACACCACTCAAGGCAATCAAAAATATATTGTTCTGCGCCGGCCACAAATCTTCCCTGGTCAGTATCTTCTATTCTTACAATAAAATCGCCGTTATGTTTTCTGGCAAACAAATAATTATATAAAACGGTGCGTACACCCCCTAAATGCAGGCCGCCCGTGGGGCTTGGTGCAAAACGAACCCTGACTTTTTTCTGTACCATAGTTTTTACTTTCCGGCTGCAAAGATAAGTTGCCTGTAAGTATTCAAAATATAAAAGCTTCTTCAAAAAAAAAGCCACTACATTTTGTAGTGGCTTTACTATTTATATAAATTATTTTATCGCAATATTATTGTTCTTGCTGGTCTTCCATTAATTGAAATTGTAGCTATCCTGTCGCAGGTACCATCTCCAAAATCAATTACAGCATAGTGATTAGGGGCATCAATTCTTATTGTACCCTTATCAATGTTATCGCAACTGAATTTCTTTTGCAAGGCTTCAGTAATTGTTGAGTTTCTTGTTTTACCATTTGCGTTTGTAACTGTAGATGTTCCGGTAATTAAAAATACATCATCTAAAGGATCGTGAGGGGTATTTAAACCTGCTGTTTGTATAAAGTTTTTAAGACCGTTATGGATCCAGTATTTTCCATCTGGAGAAGTAATTTTTCCGTTTTCCACTTTACGCTGCCAGCTTTTTACACTTGATACACTGGTGTTGGTCCAGGTAATAGTTCCTTCTCTTTTAAAACTGTTTACAAAATAGTTGTCAAACGTCATAACTGCGGTGCTGCCTGATTTTCTTAAAGAATCGGATAATACAATATTAATTTTGCCGCTTCTGAATATACCATTAGAGGTGCAACCTGTTCCGTAATCAACTACTATTGTTTTAGGAAAGCCATTTTGGGGTGTTACCGTTATGGTAGCACAACCGGAAATAAAGCCAGTTTGAGCTGGGGTAGAAAAAGAACTTCCCTGTAAATCCTTTTCCGCCGTGGTACCCAATAACACGCTGTTATCATCTTCATTAAGGTTATCGGCTATGGCCTGGTCGCCGCTTAATTCAAAAGTTGCTTCCACTTCATCTGAAGCTGAGGTATCATTTGTTTTTTTACATGAAGTAAAAAGGGTAAAAGCACACAGTATTACTGCGATTAATTGATTTGTTGGTTTCATAATTTTATATTTTTGTTAATCTATGACCAGAGGTGCAGGCAGATGTTTAATGGTATTAAAAATTTAATTTTAAAAATGTTTTATTTTATAAAAACACCGGGTTGGTTAAAAAAAGTATACAGGTCCAGGATTTGGGAAATAAAAACTGAAGAAAAAAAAATTTATCTCAGCTTTGATGATGGCCCTCATCCGGAAGTTACGCCGTTTGTACTGCATGAACTTAAGAGGTATAATGCCAAAGCAACTTTTTTTTGTGTAGGTAAAAATGTAGTAGCTTATCCCGAACTGTATAAAAGAATAATAGAAGAGGGACATACAGTCGGCAATCATACTTTCCATCATTTGAATGGGTGGAAAACTAAAGATGACATTTACCTGGATAATATTGCTATGGCTAAAATGTATATCGACAGCAATCTGTTCAGACCTCCCTATGGTAAAATAACCTCGTTTCAACAACTGCAATTAGGAGCAGATAAATTTAAAATGAAAACGATAATGTGGAGTGTATTAAGTGGTGATTTTGATGTTTCATTATCAGCAGAGCAATGTTTGCAAAATGTATTATTGAATACGAGGCAAGGCGATATTGTGGTATTTCATGATAGTGAAAAAGCCAGCAAGTCAATATTATATGCATTGCCAAAAGTATTAAGTTACTTTACAGCGCAAGGATATATTTTTGAAAAAATTGTTTGTAATGATGCCCGTGAATTGGTTTAAAAAAAGTGGGCCTGGGTAGAAACCCTGGCCCGTTTTTAATCCGTACCCTATGAAAACTTTCGTCAAGGTACGCAGTAGAAGTTAAAACAGCAAAGTTTTTAATGGTTTTTTTCAATTAATTTTTCACCCTTGGTTTAGCGAAAAACAGCTCATTCTAATTACTAAAAATCTGTTTACCAATGATAGACAGCCATTGCCACTTATACAGTGAAGAATTTGCTGACGATATAAATGAAGTAATTCAACGGTCACTCATAGAGGGCGTTACTACTTTTTATTTACCGGCAATTGATAGTACCACCCACAATGCGATGATAAGCATTGAGAAAAAATTTAGCGGTAAATGTTATGCGATGATGGGCCTGCATCCTTGCTCTGTAAAGGAAAATTATGGGGAAGAATTAAAGCAGGTTGAAACCTGGCTTAAGCAAAGAAAATTTGCAGCCATAGGGGAAACCGGCCTTGATTTTTATTGGGATAAAACTTTTGTAAGAGAACAATATATTGCCCTGGAAAAACAAATTGAATGGGCCCTTGAATATAAGTTACCCCTGGTACTGCACACCCGCAATGCAATGCAGGAAACTATTGACGTTATAAAAAAATATTCTGCAAAGGGTTTAAAAGGGATATTTCATTGTTTTGGCGGAACACTTGAAGAGGCCAAACAGGTTGTAGAAACCGGTTTTTATATGGGTATCGGCGGAGTAGTTACTTATAAGAATTCTGGCCTGGATGAAGTACTTAAAAATATAAACCTGGAACATCTTGTGCTGGAAACAGATGCGCCTTATTTAAGCCCTGTACCCTTCAGGGGAAAAAGAAATGAAAGTAGCTACCTGCGTTTTATTGCTAAAAAAATTTCTGAAATAAAACAAATAAGCGTAGAAGAAGTAAATAGAATTACGACAGAAAATGCGGCACTTATTTTTAATAGAGAAAAATAAAATATTCAGTTTGTATAAGAGATCCTTTTTATGGAAGGATCTCTTATACAAACTAAATTTAAATTATTATTTTGGATTTTTTACTGGTGCACTACCTGTGGCTGCAGGATTGTACGCCAGTTCATTATCGGGTACATCCCAATAGTCAAGAAAGCCATAGTTAATAGTTGCATTGGTATTTAATGTTCCGGCTGTTCCCGCTAAAACTACAGCCCCTGTCCGGGATTTAGAAGGATCAATAATATCCCAGCGACGGGCATCATAGAATGAAAGGCCTTTAAAGGCGAGGCCAATTCTTCTTTCTCTTCGTAATTCTTCTTTAGCTGCGCCTACAGTAAGGGCCACCGTTGGAGGTAAACCTGCGCCCTGGTAATTTCTTACATTATCAATCATCGCCATAGCAGCAATTATACTGGCAGGGCTAAAACTTGCCAGGTTCATTGTGGCTTCAGCTTTCATCAGTTCATTTTCTTCATAAGTGCCACATAGGGTAATCTCATTTGCACCCGCATCTGTATTAGAATATACAGCTACTCCGACAAGGCCTGCGCCACCATTGATTAAAGAATAACGGGTATTAAATGAATTACCTCTATCCTGGTTAAATATACCAACCCCCGTATTTAGCGTGCGTACATTATTGGCTCTACGTTTATCTCCTGCATTAAAATCCTGCACCCACCGTTCACTAAGTTTGTATGTGTTGGTAGCGGTAGCAGAAGACTGAACTTTATCTGCTATAGTGGTGCCCAAAAAATCACCATTAGCATCAGTTCGCCCGGTAAATATCAGATCATCA
>JBDUCK010000417.1:0-2729 GCA_040003485.1 Ferruginibacter sp.
TTAACTTTAAGTGGTGCCACAGATAGAAGTAATTACTCCCTGGGATTTGGTTATTTAAATAATAAAGGCACTTTATTAGCTACTTATTTCACCAGGTATTCCCTTAGGGTAAATACTGAATTCAGGCCAACGCAATGGTTGAAAGCAGGGGAGAATGTAGAATTTTCTTACACGCAAGGCGCCGGTACAGACAATCATAACCCACAGGGCACATTGGCTGATCTTTACCAGAGAAGTCCTTTAATACCAATATATGATATTGCAGGAAATTATTCCGGTCCTAAAGGCATTGTAGATACAAAAGCATTACATGCCGGTGGCAACAATCCCGTGCTTGGCCAAACAAATGGACGTAAAAACAGTAATGGCTATAATGCAGGAATGATAGGCTCTGCATTTGTAGATATAGAGCCCATAAAAGGATTGATTTTTGAAAGTAAAGTAGGAGCACAATTTTATCCATATAGCTTCCGGTTTTTCTTAGATACTTTTCCGCAAAATGTTTTTTCCGCGCCCTACAATCAATTTTCTGAAGGAGGAGGATATAGTAGTGATTTAAGATGGACTAATAAACTTTCTTATGATTTTCGTATTGGAGCCCTGCATAGAATAAGTGCTTTCGCAGCATATGAGTCTGATAAAAATCTTACCAGATTTAGTAGTGGTACTACACCTAATTTACCTTATACAACCCAAGGGTACCTGAATTTAAGCAACGGTGTTCCTACACTTAACGGAGGGCCTTATAATACAGTAAGCGGTGGCAGTGATAATGAAACCAGCACCTCTGTATTCGGCAATATAAATTATATTTTGGCAGATAAGTACCTTTTCAGTTTTGTTGCAAGAAGAGATGGCTCTTCAAAATTTGGCCCTTTGAATCGTTACGGAAACTTTTTTTCCTACAGCGCCGGATGGAGAGTTTCAAAAGAAAAATTTATGCAAAATGTAAGCTGGGTTAATGATCTTAAATTAAGAGCTGCTTATGGAGAAAACGGCAATAACGCCATCCCATCAGGTTTATACCAGGATAATTATACGACAAGCGGGTATATAAATTATAGCAGCTATGATTTAAACGGTACCAATAATTCTGCCTTTACCGGTGCAGGTTTATTTCAATTGGGCAATCCTTACATTCATTGGGAAACAAATAAAACAACCAATTTAGGTTTTGATGCCACTTTATTCGATAATCGTTTTACTGTTTCTTTCAGTTGGTTTGATAGAAAAACCAAAGACCTTCTGGCTGTGCCACCTATAACAGGTTTAAGAGGCGATGCCCTGTCGCCATTTGAAAATATTATGCAATTTTCCAATAAAGGGGTTGAGTTAGAGTTAGGATACAATAATAAAATTGGAAAACTTTCTTATGAGATGAATTTTAATATCGCCACTTACCGTAACAATGTTGACTATATAAGCAGGGACAGTACAGCACACATTGATGGTAATTCTTATGCGCCTACACATTTTTCACTTACCCGCAGCGAAGTAGGAAAGCCTGTGTCCAGTTTTTTTGGATTTGTGCAGGAAGGTATATTCCAATCTGCAGATGATTATACAAAATATGGTGTAACACATGCAGGGCTAACTTCTGCAACAGCAGCCGGCCATTTTAAATTTAAGGATGTAAATAATGATGGTAAAATAAATGATGATGACCGTACTTTTATTGGAAGCCCGCATCCTAAATTCAGTTATGGTTACAATTTGAATTTGTATTATGAAAGCTTTGATCTGGGCATTTTTTTGCAAGGCGTATCTGGCAATAAAATATTCAATTACTGGCGTGCTTATACAGTATTTCCCGGTGCGCAGGGTGAAGGAGCGGATGACACGTGGAGCCCAACCAACACGGGTGCTAAATTGCCGATATGGAATAGTGCCACTTCGGATGATATAAAGCCGTCCAGCTTTTTTATAGAAGACGGTTCATACCTACGGTTAAAAAGCCTGCAAATGGGTTATACATTTCCAGCAACCAAAGCTTTCAGTAAAATTAGGTTTTATGTACAGGGTTATAACCTGGCTACTTTTACTAAATATTCGGGAATAGACCCGGAGATAAGCACAGGTAGTGCCACCAATATTGGGGTTGATTTTGGAGGTAATTATCCGATTTCAAGAAAGATAATTATTGGGATCAATTTAGGATTATAAAAATTTTAAAGTTTATAAAATGAAAAATTTATTAATTATATCATTGTTCTTTCTTTTAACAGCTACAGGATGTAAGAAAAGTTTTCTTGATGTGGATAACACAACAGGAATTACATTAGGAGAACTAAAAAATAAAGCGGGTGTTCAGCAATTGCTGGTAGCTGCCTACCACGATGTTACCGGGTTAACAGCCAAATCAAGTTGGTGGAGCACTACAGGCACCAATTGGATATATGGCGATATTACTTCCGGCGATGCTTATAGAGGTGGTACTAATGATGGTTCTGATGCACTCACTATAGAACATTTTTTAACGCAGTCTTCGACTGCTCACCTTGCAGATAAATGGCGTACAGTATATGATGGTGTTTCACGTTGTAATAAAGTGATACGGGCTGCAAATGCCGCTATTGATATGACTGCCGATGAAAAGACTAAGGCAATTGCAGAAGCCAGGTTTCTAAGAGGCCACTTTCATTTTGAAGCAAAAAAAATGTGGAATAATGTACCGTTTATAGATGAAGTTACCGATTCAATTTATGAAGTATCAAAACAGTTTACAGTAT
>JBDUCK010000418.1:0-2718 GCA_040003485.1 Ferruginibacter sp.
AAGCAATTTTATTTCCTGCTCCGTTAATGTCTCCAGGTGATCCAATGAAACGGCATTATGCTTTATGCCTGTTTCTATGCCGCCAATGCTGTTCAGTTGATTCACATGAAGCTTAGGCCTTAAACCAAAGGCTGCTGCTGCATTACACAGCGTGGCAGTTTCTTCAGCAGAAAAAAACCCCTGCTCACAAAAAACATCCATATAATCTGCCAGCTTTTCTGCAGCAATTGCCGGCAACATTTCTTTAATGATAACATCAATATATCCCTGATGATTTTCTTTATATGCCAACGGGTAGGTGTGGGCGCCTAAAAAAGTAGCTTTAATAATTAACGCCGATTGTTGTTTCAGTTTTTTTATCACCCGTAGCATCTTCAACTCGCCTTCTACCGACAAGCCATAGCCGCTTTTTATTTCTATGGCACCCGTGCCCAGCGCTGCCAGTTCATTCAGCCTTTTCATGGCAGCTACAAATAAAATATCTTCGCTCGTTTCATTTAATTTTTTTGCAGAATTTAGTATTCCCCCACCCTTTGCTGCAATTTCTGCATAGGTTAGCCCTTTAAGTTTATCTACAAATTCATTCTCCCGGCTGCCTGCAAATACAAGGTGGGTATGGCTATCGCACCAGCATGGTAACACTATGCTGTCATGAGCATCAAAAATATTTTTTGGTAATTGTGGCACTTTTAATTCCAGTTCGTACATGTGGCCATAGTCTGCAATCAGGCCATCTTCAATGAGTAGAAATGCATTTTCAATTGATGGAAGATCAGCCAGTTCTTTTCCCCTGAGAAGATGAGTTTCTTTTCTTGTATTTACGAGTTGTTGAATATTGGTGATGAGAGTGGTCATTACAACAAATATATTCTTATCTATTTAAATAGTTTTGTTTTCAAAGTTTTAAAAACGCAACTTTTTTTATAAACGCATAACGTTTCTTTCAAGCTTTGTGCTTTAATAAGTGCAATGAAACCAGGTTACTTCACCGTTTTAATTTACTGCCTAAAAATAGCGCTTACAGAAAAAGAATAGCCCATACCATCCAGCTATTTTTTCCGCTAAGCAACCTAATAAATTCTTTTTTCGTTATCCATGCAAGAACGCAAGGCATCACAGAAGGTATCAGGATAAACATCTGCACAAAAGCGGGAAGTATCCAAACTGATCAAGGTCAGATAAAATCGTTTTATGAATGAAATAACTTATTTGAAAATTGAAGCCAGGAAATTACTTGATGAAGTGAACCGAAATGACCGATTGTATTTACATGAAAGCAGGCTTAGTCATGCTATATATGAGCCGCAAAATATTGCTGATTTGTATTCTTTTAAAGAAAAATTGAGGGATATTAAGCAGAGAATAAATGCCTTACCTGGCCGGAATAGCCACATAAAAATTTTATACTAATTGATAATACACCAGCGTCGTTGCTTAATCAATATGATGTAGCGCCTTACACTAAGTATCCAATTATTCTAATACAGGTATTAAGAAAATCCCCGCTGCTTGCGCAACGGGGATAATGTATTTTCGTTATCATCTCAACGGCTTGATGCAAAGTGTTATTTATTTTTATCGTCCTTCCCCGTAAGCGCTTCTTTGGTTTCTTTACCTGCTTTTTTAAGTGCATCACCGGTTTTTTTTACTGCCACACCTACCCCATGTTTCGTTGCATTCCATCCATCACTGATGGCATGACCAGCATTATCAAAAAAACTACCGGTTGAAGTAACCACTTCACCATCTTTTAATTCTACAGTTTTATCGTCCTGCTTTACTTTACCATTCCTGGTAACCATAATGCCATTTTGATAAGTAACATCATTATCAGCCAGTACATAAGCTCCGTTTTTCCACACCATTAATTTACCGTCACGATAAATAGCATCACCATCAGCAGGCATATATGCTGTAGTGGTTGTAGTTGTGGTTTCCATAGTTGTTACAGGTGTGGTGGTCATTACAGTGTCCTTTGAGACAACACTGCTGTCAGTAGTATTGCTATCACATGAAGCCAGTAAGGCTACACCACAAACGAGGATCATTAATTTTTTCATCAGTATATTTTTATGGTTAAAAAATTGAAGCATTATCTACTTCAATCGCACTAATGCAAAAGTATTGCCAATAAAAAATCCCCACTGTAAAAACAGCGGGGACACTTATAACTTATAACTTATTGCATATAACTTATTACTTATTACTTATTACTTATTACTTATAACTTAATACTTCTTAGTAACCCATTCCACCCATATCAGGAGCACCATGTGCATGCGCTGCTTCTTCTTTAGGCTTGTCTGCAATTACACATTCTGTAGTTAACAACATACCTGCAATTGACGCTGCATTTTCCAAAGCAACACGGCTCACTTTAGTAGGATCAATAACGCCAGCTTTAAAAAGGTTTTCGTAAACTTCGGTTCTTGCATTAAAACCAAAATCGCCTTTACCTTCTTTAATTTTCTGAATTACTATCGAACCATCAATTCCTGCATTGGCAGTCAAGACACGGATGGGCTCTTCCAAAGCACGGCGAACAATTGCCATACCTGTTTGCTCATCTGCTATCTGGCCTTTTACTTTCGGGTCAAGGCTCGCTACTGCACGGATGTAAGCTACACCGCCACCTTGTACAATACCTTCTTCAACCGCAGCACGGGTTGCATGTAATGCATCATCTACACGATCTTTCTTTTCTTTCATTTCCAGTTC
>JBDUCK010000126.1:0-9067 GCA_040003485.1 Ferruginibacter sp.
AACGCCGGTATTTCAAAAGATAATTTATTGCTGCGTATGACGTCGGAACAATGGGACGATGTGATGAATGTGAATTTGAAAAGTGTTTTTAATATGACCAAGCAGGTGATACGCCCTATGATGAAAGCAAAGTCCGGCAGCATAATAAATATGAGCAGCATCATCGGCGAAACGGGCAATGCAGGCCAAAGCAGTTATGCTGCCAGCAAGGCGGGCATTATTGGTTTTACCAAGAGCATTGCAAAAGAACTGGGCAGCCGCAATATCCGCTGTAATGCTATAGCACCGGGGTTTGTAGAGACGGATATGACAAGCTATTTAAAAGACGGCGAAGGCGCTGAAAAATATAAAGCCATTATCCCGCTGGGCAGGTTTGCAACCGGCGAAGACATTGCCAACGTGGCACTTTTTTTAGCCAGTGAAATGGGCAGTTATATTACAGGGCAAACTATCAGCGCATGTGGGGGACTAAATATTTAGCTGTTAAATTAATGTAACATTTAAGTAAAAAAATACGCTAAAAAGCTGATTACAAAATCCCGGGCGCTATATTTGCAGCTCGGATGAAAAAAATATTTTCTATAATATTATTACTTATTATCAGCATACAATTTTTGCCGGTGAAGCAAATGGGCAAATGCCTGTTTGATAACCAGTTTATAGAAGAAGAAATGGCAAAAGCAGGAATTGAAAAGCCAACAGACCTGGAGAAAGAGTTGATTGAATATAATATTTCCCTACATCCCCATATTTTTATTTCTACCGCTTTTTTTACCGTAAATACAAAATTACATACCCATCCAGTAACAGAAATTACTACCCCTCCGCCAAATGCCTAACTGAATAATAATTTCTATTTATTCAGTTTATTTTTTAAAACATTTTAATGAAAAAGTATTTTCAGAGCGCAGGCGCTGATGTGCCTGCTGGCATTGTCGTGTTCCTGGTGGCTATCCCTTTATGCCTGGGTATAGCAGTTGCCAGTGGGTTAAATGAATTTAGTGGTATCATCGGTGGCATTGTTGGGGGCATTGTAATAGGCCTTATCAGTGGCAGCCAATTAAGTGTAAGCGGCCCGGCAGCTGGTCTTACTGCTATTGTTGCCGCTGCAGTTTTGAAGTTGCCAGCCGTAGAAGCATTTTTTTTAGCTGTGGTTTTATCCGGCATCTTCCAGGTGATAATGGGTATTTTTAAATTGGGTATCATCGGCGATTATATACCCAACAGCGTCATAAAGGGCATGCTTGCCGCCATTGGTATCATTCTTATTTTAAAACAATTGCCTCACCTGGTTGGGTACGATAAAGATTATGAAGGCGATGAAACCTTTATACAATTATCCGGGGAAAATACTTTTTCCTCTTTGATAAATTCCCTCAATCATCTTACCCCTGTTGCAGTAATTATAGGTATAGTGGGTATTGCAATTTTAATGCTGTATGAAAGCAAATGGGTAAAGTCGAAGAAAATTTTTCAACTGCTAAGCGGCCCTTTACTGGTAGTAGTTGTGGGTGTATTACTCAATTATTTTTTACTGGGGATAGACAATTCTTTTACTGCTAAAGATGCATACCTGGTAAATATTCCGGTAGCCGCTTCGGCTAAAGAATTTCTTTCCTTTTTCAGATTTCCAAACTGGGCATTCATCACAAACCAGGAGGTATGGGTTACCGCTATTACCCTTGCATTTGTAGCTTCACTGGAAACCCTGCTGGGCATAGAAGCTACAGATAAGCTTGATTCTCTTAAAAGAGTATCACCGCCTAACAGGGAATTAATAGCCCAGGGCTCGGGCAATATAATCAGCGGATTATTGGGCGGCCTGCCACTTACAAGTGTGATTGTACGCAGTAGTGCAAATGTAAATGCAGGCGCAAAAACAAAAATGAGTGCTGTTTTTCATGGCTTGCTGATCTTCGCTTGTGTGGCATTTTTGCCGGGTATCTTAAATCTTATCCCAAAAGCTGCACTGGCCGCAATACTGGTTTTTACCGGTTATAAACTCACCAGGGTATCTCTTTTTAAAGAATATTATAAAAAAGGTTGGGAACAGTTTATGCCATTTTTGATTACCCTGCTTGCCATTGTTTTCACGGATCTTTTAAAAGGTGTTTTAATCGGCATTGGAATTGGAATTTTTTACGTGATACGTAGTAATTTCAGGACGGCTATTTTTTCAGTGGTAGATAATAACCATCATTTGATACGGCTGAGAAAAGATGTATCCTTTTTCAGCAAACCTATTTTAAAAAGAAAGTTGGAACAGTTGCCACAAAATGCAAGCGTAATCCTGGATCTTACAAAGGCTGAGTTTATAGACAAGGATGTTATTGAGACCATCAATGAATTTATGCAACATGCATCTTTAAAGAACATTACAGTTACATTAAAGAAAAGCATTTATAATCTGTCGCACCAATTAGTAGATAAAAATTTATACAATGCTGATGATTCAGCACATTAATTAACTTTATTAAAATATTTATATGCTCTCGTACGAAAAATTATTAATAGAAAATAAAGCCTGGGCTGCTGAACAAAACAAAACAGACCCAGAATTTTTTAAAAGGCTTGCTGCACAACAGGCACCTGAATTTTTATGGATTGGCTGCAGTGATAGCCGGGTACCGGCAGATAAAATTACGGGCACAGAACCCGGCGAAATTTTTGTGCACCGTAATATTGCCAACCTGGTTGTGAATACTGATATAAACCTACTGAGTGTGCTGGAGTATGCAGTGGAAATATTAAAAGTAAAACACGTAATCGTTTGTGGGCACTATGGCTGCGGCGGCGTTAAGGCTGCAATGGCTAATCATCATCTGGGTATCATTAATCATTGGCTGAAAGAAATAAAAGATGTGTACCGTTTTCACCGGGAGGAGGTAGACAGTTTGCCAACTGAAAATGAACGGGTAAATAAATTAACCGAATTGAATGTACGGGAACAGGTCTTTAACCTGGCTAAAACAGCTATTATTCAAAAAGCATGGAAAGAAGAGCAGCGGCCACAACTGCATGGCTGGGTGTATGGCCTAAATGATGGCTTGTTAAAACAAGTCTGCGAAATGGATGCCGGTTCGCATATTGATCCGCTGTATGAATATGATAATCTATAAAAAAATCCCCCGCTAAAAACGGGGGATTTTTTATAGCTGTGTTATCTAATTCATTACCAATACAGCACGGGCAGTAAATTCAATAGCGGTTTTTGGTTCTGTTATTTTTTCAATTTCGGCTGCGGTCTTTCCTCCGTCTTCTGCATAGTGTTTCAGCATTTCTACGGAAGTAGTGGTTTTTTCTGCAATACCTTCCAGCACTACATCCTTACCAACAATATCTTTTGGCATAAAGAATTTATAGTCTTTAAACCGGATCATTATTCCATCACCATCAGTTTGTGCCAGCTTCATCCAGCAACCCTTTTTTTCGCACACACCTATTACAGTGCCTTTTACTTTGCCGATAAATTTTTCTGTGGTGGCCAGTTTTTCTTCTAAAAGATTCACTTCTATGGCTCCTTCAGCACTTGTTCTAGCGCCATAAGTTACTCCTTTGGCAGCAGGCTTAATTTGCGAAAAGGAATTGAGTGATAATAAAATCATCACTACTGCAAATAAATATTTCATATTATGTATTTTAAATAATTATTAAAATTACTAAAATAGAATTTAAAAAAATTACCTGTTTGGGGTATTGTTCTTATTAAAAAACAATACTCTCTTTGTGTAATATTTAATCACTATTACAGGCCCGTTTATCGTATCCGGCCATTGCTGGCGTCCTGAGAACCAAAAATATTTCTCTCACCCTTGACAATCTTCCCGTTTGGAAATTCTGAACGGGATTTTTTTTGCCTGGAAGTTTTGCACCGATAATATAAAATGCTCCTCTTTTTGATTTTAGATGAAAGGGAATTATTTTTTAAACTTTAAAAGAAAGTATAAAACTAAATAATTTATCAATTAAATACTAAATATATTAGTGTTGATAAAATAAATGTTTTACATTTGTTTACATAAATACATTTACAACTCAAACACAGATACATCACTAAAAAAATCAACAACAATGAGCAACGCAGAAAAACTAAAGGCGCTAAAATTAACGATGGACAAAATTGATAAAGATTTTGGCAAAGGGTCGGTAATGATGATGAATGAAAAAGGACATGTAGAACAGGAAGTAATATCAACAGGTTCGATAGGGCTGGATGTGGCATTAGGTATTGGTGGGTTACCGAAGGGAAGAGTAGTAGAAATTTATGGGCCGGAATCATCAGGTAAAACCACGCTGGCAATACACGTAATTGCAGAGGCACAAAAGAAAGGCGGCATGTGCGCCTTTATTGATGCTGAGCATGCTTTTGATAGTTTGTATGCACAAAAACTGGGTGTAGATATAGATAATTTATTGATCTCTCAACCTGACTATGGCGAGCAGGCATTGGAAATTGCTGACAGGCTTATTCTTTCCGGCGCATTGGATGTAGTAGTAATAGATTCTGTTGCGGCACTGGTACCAAAAAGCGAGTTGGAAGGCGAAATGGGTGACAGCAAAATGGGCTTACAGGCACGGTTGATGAGCCAGGCCCTTCGTAAACTTACGGCTACTATTTCCAAAACAAACAGCTGCTGTATTTTTATAAATCAACTGCGTGAAAAAATAGGCGTCATGTTTGGTAATCCCGAAACGACAACTGGTGGCAATGCCCTTAAATTTTATTCTTCTGTAAGACTGGATATACGCCGCCAGGCACAACTAAAAGACGGGGACGAAGTTATAGGCAATCATATTAAAGTAAAGGTGGTAAAAAATAAAGTAGCGCCACCATTCCGCACGGCTGAGTTTGATATCATTTACGGAGAAGGTATTTCTAAAGTAGGAGAAATAATTGATATGGGTGTTGAGCTTGGCATTGTACAAAAAAGCGGTAGCTGGTTTAGCTATAATAATGATAAGCTGGGCCAGGGCCGTGAATCAGTAAAACAGTTGATGGTAGATAACCCGGAAATGGCAAATGAAATAGAAGCAAAGATCAGGGCTAAAATAAAAGAGAACCAGGGATAAAGCGGCTTAAAACGCCTGGATAAAAATAAATTTGCGATTAACTATTTTAAGTTTGGTTAGTAAGTATTAAAACCGTCTTTTTCTAAAGATGGTTTTTTTATTAGCGGTTACCGATCTTCGTTACCTAATTATTATTTTGAAAAGTACTACCAAAGCGCATTTAGCTCTCTTAGGAACCAATATATTTTTTGCTGTTAATTATACGGTGGTGAAACATCTTATTAATAATGGCCTGGTAAAACCTTTTGGGCTAAACATTATCCGGGTAGCTGTAAGCGTTATCCTGCTGTGGGCTATGTATTTTTTCCGGCCGGTAAAAACGGTAATACAGCGCAAAGATTATAAACGCTTTTTCTTATGTGCACTCACCGGTATAGCTATTAACCAGTTACTTTTTATAAAAGGCTTATCTCTCACTTACTCCATCCATGCTTCTTTATTAATGCTAACCACGCCGATATTGATAACCATTATTGCGGCATGGGTATTAAAAGAGCGTTTGACTAATTTTAAAATTGCAGGGCTTGCACTGGGCATTGCAGGGGCTGTGGTGCTTGTAGTTGCTAAAGAAAATAGTGGCAATGGCGCCGATGTTTTATTGGGAGATATCTTCATTATATTAAATGCTGTTTTTTATACATTCTATTTTATCCTGGTAAAACCACTGATGAAAGAATACGATCCTGTTACGGTTATAAGGATAATATTTACCATTGGTTTTTTCCTGATGCTTCCTTTTTGCTGGAAAGAATTTTTGGAAGTTCCCTGGAAAATATATTCCGGGGCTGATTACCTTAACCTTGGCCTGGTAGTTATCGGCGGCACTTTTTTAGCTTACCTTTTAAATGTGTATGGCATAAAAATTCTTGGTGCTTCTGTAGCCGGCACTTATATTTATTCGCAGCCGGTGTTTGCAGCTATAATTGCAATGATTGTGCTGGGAGAAGAACTGACTGTTTACAAAATTGTAGCTGCTTGCTTAATTGCTACGGGAGTGTATTTAGCAAATAAAAATAATAGTGGTTGATAATTATATGCTGATTGAAATATTACTGCAGAAATTTTAGCCCTGATTGCAGCGGTAGCCCACGCCAAAGGTGTGGCTACAAGCGTAAAGCAGGACCACTGCTGATTTATACACGCAGCCCGGCTTCTAAAAAAATATTTTACGAAGACTTATTTTTAATAATCTATCACCTGCTCTTTCATTACCGGCAATTGCCGCCATTCGTATTGCTGGTTGCGCAACTGTGGCTCAAAGCCTGCATCTTTTATGGCTTGCTGTATGGTATTGCTGGTAAAGCGATGCGGGGCACCGGCTGCACTCACCACATTTTCTTCTATCATAATGCTGCCGAAATCGTTGGCACCGCCCCGGAGGCAAAGTTGGGCTACCTGCTTGCCAACCGTGAGCCAGCTTGCCTGGATATTTTTTATGTTGGGAAGCATGATGCGGCTCATGGCAATCATACGCATATATTCTTCTGGCGTAGTAAGGTTGTGTACGCCACGTATTTTAGCCAGGAGCGTATCTGCATCCTGAAAGGTCCAGGGTATGAATGCTAAAAAGCCTTTTGCATCTGCAGGTTTGCGGCTTTGTACTTCCCTTAATTTTACAAGATGTTCAAAACGTTCCTGCAAAGTTTCTACATGGCCAAACATCATAGTTGCAGATGTAGTGATGTGCAATTTGTGTGCCTCATGCATAATATCCAGCCACTCCTGTGCGCCACATTTTCCCTTGCTTATTAATCGCCTCACCCTATCCGTTAGTATCTCTGCACCTGCGCCTGGCAGGCTGTCCATACCGGCGTCCTTTAGTGCCATCAACACTTCCCGGTGAGTGCTTTTTTCTAATTTGGTAATGTGTGCAACTTCCGGCGGGCCAAGGGTATGTAATTTTATATTGGGGTATAAAGATTTTAACTCCTTAAATAAGTTTACATAAAATGAAAGCCCTAAACCAGGATGGTGGCCTCCCTGCAGCAGCAGCTGATCTCCCCCGTATTTTATTGTTTCTTCAATTTTTCTTTTATAGGTTTCTATGTCTGTTATGTAAGCATCAGCATGGCCGGGAATGCGGTAAAAATTACAGAACTTACAATTGGCAATACAGACGTTTGTTGTGTTTACGTTTCTATCTATCTGCCAGGTAACCTTACCATGAGTCACTTGTTTTTTTCGCAGCTCATCTGCGATAAACATTAATTCTGCAAGTGCAGCGTTTTCAAATAAATACACGCCTTCATCTACAGATAAGAAATCAAATTCCAGGGCTCTTGTATATAAATCACTTAAATTCATCATGAAAATTAAAAATTGCTGCTTACAAATGTTGTTTGCCGCCTACGTAACAAACAACAAAAATACGCTCATTAGGTTGTATATTCCTTTATCATTTGTATGAGAATCTGTAAAACTATTATTATACTGCTTTTGTTTCCGGTGTGCTTACATGCACAGGAATTATTATCTCCGCCAGAGGCAAAATTAATCACCAAATTCCCTATTAAGTTATATAGCGGCGGGGTAATAATTATAAAAGCATTATTTGAAAATGTAAAAGACAGCCTGAATTTTATACTGGATACCGGCAGTGGTGGTATTTCCCTGGACTCATCTACCTGCGTAGAATTTAATATTGCAACCCGCCAAACAGATACTACCATTACCGGAATTGGTGGAGTAAGAAGGGTGCATTTTGTCTTTAATAAATCCTTATCCCTGCCGGGCTTAAAAATAGAGCATCTTAATTTTCACATCAATGATTATGATGTTTTATCAAGCGTTTACGGTGAAAAAATAGACGGTATAATCGGGTATAGTTTTTTTAGCAGGTACATTATAAAACTCGATTTTGATAGTCTCCAGATGGAAGTATTCAGTCCCGGTAAAATAACATATCCCCGGGGCGGAACTTTACTGCATCCTATTTTCACAAGTTTGCCTATACAATTCATGCAGATAAAGGATCGCAAAAAAATTGATTATAACTTCTACCTGGATACCGGCGCCGGTCTTTGTTTTTTATTGAGTGAAAAGTTTGCTACAGATAGCGCAGTGTTTTTAAAAAGGAGAAAGCCCGTTTTAACCCAGGCAGAGGGAATTGTGGGGCGATCTCAGATGCAGCTGACGGTGATGAAAGAAATTAAAATAGGCCCTTACAGGTTCCGCAGAGTGCCAACTTATATTTATGATGATGAATTTAATGTTACCGCATATCCCTTCTCCGGCGGCCTTTTAGGAAACGAATTATTAAGAAGATTTAATTTGATATTTAATTATAGCCAGCGGGAAATTCATCTTTTACCCAACGGGCACTTTAATGAAGTATTTGATTATGCATATACCGGCCTGGGTATTTATTATGTAGATGATAAAATAACCGTACTGGATATTATTAAAAATTCCCCTGCTGATAAGTGCGGGTTTAAACTGAATGACCAGATAATGGGTGTGAAAAATAATTTTTCAAATAATATACAGGCGTATAAAAATCTTTTACAGGTAGCCAAACAAACAATAAAAATAGTTATAAAAAGAAATAACGAGTTATTTCTACTCACTTTAAAAACAAAAAGTATTTTATAGACGCAGTTCATAGTTCATAGTGAGAGGGGTTAGATGTTAGCACCAGTCATCTATCATCTTTCAACTGTCATCAAACATCTAACCCCTCTCATCTTCCTATCTCACCAGCTTCAACTCATCAATAATATTCTTAGCACCGCCCAGTTTATCTATACACCACAACACATAGCGTACATCTACACAAATAGTACGGTTAAGGTCTTTATCAAAAGCAATTTTGTGGCTTAAGGCTTCATAATTGCCATCAAAAGCAAGCCCTATTAAATTACCGCTACCATCGATAATCGGCGAGCCTGAATTACCCCCGGTAATATCATTGGTGGTTATAAAATCTATAACCAGGTCTTTACGGGTTTTATCCATGTACTGGCCAAAATCTTTTTTCTTTAAAAGCTCTATCTGCTTA
>JBDUCK010000419.1:0-2699 GCA_040003485.1 Ferruginibacter sp.
TATTAATTAAGCTGGCATAATTTTGTCACTCTGTAAAACAATTATAAATCGTACTTAGTACATCTTAAAATTTAAATATTATGGCTTTTACATTACCTCCGCTGCCTTATGCTTATAATGCATTAGAGCCGCATATTGATGAAAAAACAATGCAAATTCATCACGACAAACATCACCAGGCTTATGTTGATAACCTTAATAAGGCTATTGCCGGCACCGAGCATGAAAATAAATCATTACATGAACTGATTGCTGATGCAGGTA
This sequence comes from Ferruginibacter sp., assembly GCA_040003485.1. GTDB lineage: Bacteria > Bacteroidota > Bacteroidia > Chitinophagales > Chitinophagaceae > Ferruginibacter. The sequence goes on from JBDUCK010000419.1 coordinate 265, forward strand.
AAATTTCTCCGGCTGTTCGCAACAATGGCGGCGGCCACTGGAATCATAGTTTCTTTTGGGAAATATTATCTAAAGGTGGCGGGGGGGCACCAGCAGGCAGTTTAGCAGAAGCGATCAACAATGCTTTTGGTTCTCTTGATGAACTTAAAACTAAAATGAATGCAGGCGGCGTTGCGCGTTTTGGCAGTGGCTGGGTTTGGCTGATCTCGAGAGAAGGCAAGCTCGAAATTACCTCCACACCTAACCAGGATAACCCGCTGATGGATGTTGCAGAAGTAAAAGGCCAGCCTGTTTTGGGCATTGATGTTTGGGAGCACGCCTATTATCTTAAATATCAAAATAAAAGGCCTGATTATCTTGCTGCAATATGGAATGTAATTAACTGGAATAAAGTACAGGATCATTTTGATAAGGCTAAATAAATTCAGAAAACAATTAAATATGAAAATTAAAAATTTTTCTATTCTTTGTATTGCAGGTTTCTTTTCAGCATTATCCTTACATGCCCAAACAGCCGCAGATGGAATTATAAGCGGATACTTTGATGCAATAGGCGGTCATGATAAAATTGGACAAATCAATTCGGTGTATATCGAAGGAACAATGAATGTAATGGGAAACAGCAGCGTTAATAAGGTTACTGTTTTAAATGGTAAAGGGTATAAAAGTGAAATGGAGTTTAATGGCCAGCCAATTGTACAGACAATTACAGATAAAGGTGGCTGGATGATAAATCCTTTTATGGGTTCTCCGGATGCGGTTGCATTGCCGGCTGAACAATATGCCGCTGCCAAAGATGAAATATTTGTTGCAGGGCCACTTTATGATTATATGAATAACGGCCATCTTGTAAAATTTGCAGGTATGGAAAATGCCGGCAACAACCCGGCTTATAAAGTAGAATTAACGTCACCCGACAGTGTTAAAACTACTTTTTACATAGATTCGGCAACCCATTTTATTGATGAAAAGATTATTGAAACAAGCGGCCAGTCAACTACGATCATGTATTCAAATTATAAGAAAACGGATTTTGGAACGTTGATGGCTTATACGCAGGATATAACTATACCGCAGGGAATGCAGCTTCATTACGAGGTAACGAAAGTAGAAATAAATAAACCTGTTGATGTTTCTGTTTTTGATATGCCGAAGAAATAATTCTTTTGTTTTAGATAAAAAAAGCTGGCTATACGGCCGGCTTTTTTTGTGCAATACTGTTTTAATACAACTATTCTTCTAAAAAATTAAGGTCTTTATTAAAAGATTCTTTTAAGCCAAAAGATGCGGTTATACTTATCGTCATAATGATAGCGCCGGTTATCCATGCACCGGTTATATAACTATCAGTTGTTGTGCGCAGCCATTGAAATAACAGTAGCATTAAAGGCAAAGTACCACGCACCATATTAGGAATTGTTGTTGCAGCAGTTGCACGCAGGTTAGTGCCAAACTGCTCTGCGCCAATAGTAACAAAGATTGCCCAAAAACCTGTTGCAAAACCAAGCAGCCATGATAATGCATACATAGTTGTTGCGGTGCCATTATATTGTATAGTGAAATAAAGCAAAATACCTAACGCTGTTAATGCATAAAATATATGCATCGTTTTTAGCCTGCTTTTTAATGCCTGGCTTACTAAGCCCGTTACAATACCGCCGATAGAAACGCCAACATAAGAATACATCACTGCTTTTGCCGGATCAATGGGTTCAGTTATGTGCATAGCTTTTCCAAAATCGTTGGAGAAAGTCATAAGAATTCCTACCACATACCATGATGGAAGGCCAAGAAGAATACTGAGTATATATCTTTTTACTCTTTCCCGTGTTGCAAACAGCATAAAAAAGTTACCCCTTTGAACATTCATCTTTTTTACCTGGTGAAACATGCCTGATTCAAACACCGATACGCGAAATATAAGCAATGCTATTCCTAATCCGCCACCAATAAAAAAGCAGGTTCTCCATTCAAAATGCTGTTTTATAAAGTAAGCCAGGATTGCACCGGTTAATCCAAGGCCTGCAACAAGCGAGGTTGCCAACCCCCTTTTTTCTTTTGCTGTTAGTTCAGATACCAATGTAATACCGGCGCCCAATTCACCGGCTAAACCAAGGCCTGCAATAAAGCGCACAGTTGCATACTGGTCAACTGTATGCACAAAACCGTTGGCAATGTTTGCAATGGAGTACAACAGTATAGAGCCGAACAATACACTTATCCTGCCTTTTTTGTCACCCACAATTCCCCAAATTATTCCACCTAACAGCAAACCAAACATTTGCCAGCTTATAATTTTTTCTCCGGTGCTGCGTATTAAATCAGAATCTGTTATACCTATCCCTTTTAAACTGGTAATGCGAATAATGCTGAAAAGCAGCAGAAAACTCCATTGGTTCCAAAGCAGGCCAACCAACATTACGATCACAAAAATT
>JBDUCK010000127.1:0-9000 GCA_040003485.1 Ferruginibacter sp.
TTTATAAAAATCAGGATAGCGGAACATGGCTGCAGCCGTGGCATAACCACCACCGGAATGTCCCCACACACCTACCCGATCCAGGTCCATGTAAGGGCGTGTTGATGCCAGTTGCTTTATGCCTGCAACCTGGTCATCGAGCGTATTGTCGGCCATGTTGCCGTAACAAACATCATGAAAAGATTTGGAGCGGTCGGGGTTGCAGGTGCCATCAATTACTACAACAATAAAGCCGAGGTCGGCCAGGGCCTGGTTATCGCCCCGTGCCGCTGCAAATGAACGGCTGCCCACACCACCACCCTGCGGGCCGGGATAAATATAATTTACAATGGGATATTTTTTTGTTTTGTCAAGCGTGGTTGGGCTGAACATTAATCCGTACAGATCCCATTTACCATCCCGTGATTTTACCGTAATGGGCTCAGGAGCTTTCCATCCAGTAGCAGCTAATTTACTAATGTCCGCTTTCTCCAGCGTAGCAATTAATTTACCATTCATATCTCTCAGCACAGCCGTTGGCGGCACATCTGGTTTTGAATAATTGTCTACAAAATATTTTGCATCGGGCGATAAAGAAATAATATGATTGCCATCTTCCGGGGTGAGCAATTGCATTTTTTTACCATCAAAATCTACCCGGTAAAAATGACTGAAATAAGGGTCACGACCTTTTTCACGGCCATTTGCTTCAAAGAATAACACCCGGTTCTTTTCATCCGTTTTTATTAAACGGGTTACCACAAAGGCGCCTTTGGTAATTTGATTTTTCAGTTGGCCGGTAGTTGCATTGTATAAATAGAGATGTCCCCAATCGTCACGCTCGCTGTACCAGATGATCTCGTTGCTGGCCTGCAGGTAATGAAAATTGATAGCGCCCTGCCCGCTTTCGTATTGGGTGGCAACTTTCTCTTGAAATATTTCTTTTACTTCGCCGGTGGCGGCAGTTGCAATCCGTATTTTCTCCTCTTTATGATCACGTGAGGTGGATATGAAAGCGAGTTTTGTTCCATCGGCACTCCACTCATTATCGTCATAAACACCGCTGGAAGAAATATCATCACTTAGGGTTCCCCTGTGCTCATCGGCAGGTATTTTTAACCGGATAACCTTAGCATTCTCTACCTCAATTATTACACGTTGTATCTTCACGATCTCTTTATCCTGTGGCAGCGGATATTTCCAGGCCTCAAGCCTTGGTGCACCTACGTTAGTAGATACGAGATACATATCGCTGACATTTCGCTGATCCTGCTGAAAGGTTGCTATCATTTTTGAATCGGGTGACCAGAGTAAAATGGCACGGTCACTTTTTTTCCAGCCGGCATTATCGGTGGCATAGCCAAAATCTTTTATACCGTCTGTTGTAAGTGGTGTTTCTTTTTTGCTGGCCACATCCCTCACCCATAAATTATAGTCTTTGATGAAGGCGGTTTTTTTCCCGTCTGGGGAAAGCACATCGTTTAAGAAACTTCTGCGGCCACCAGTTGCATCTTCTTTGATATTTATATTTTCCGGTAAAATAGTTTTTTTATCGGCACCGGTTTTACGGCTGGCATCGGCAGGGTTTATTAATACATATTCTTTGCCGCCGGCAATGTTTACAACATACCAAAACCTGCCATCATCCAGCCAGGTGGGGCTTACATTATTGCGGTAAATAACTTTGCTGGTATTAAACCCCAGGGCTTTTGTAGCCTGGTCGTAATCGGCGGTAGTTAATTGCTTTTTATCCTGTGCAGTTGCCGTAAAACATATCATGGCAATTATTGCCGGGAAGAAGAATTTCTTTTTCATAAAGAAGCTTAAATGTTTTTAATAGGCTGCTGCTGATCCGTGCATTCCCGAATCATTGAGCCCGGTAAAGTTTTTCAAATATATGCCAATGAAAGGAGTTGTAAATGCTGCTGTTTAATATGCTTTGCAATTTTGTTTATCTCCGCCTTACATCTGCAAGAAAAGTTCGCTTTAATAAAAACATTTTTGCTTATATAGTAATCATATAGTGGTTGGAAAAATATTTACGGCAAAGGAGACTTTATTTATCTCCTTAATCTCAGGCTGGTTTTAATTGTATGTTAGGGAAAGCATATTCATATAATGGAAATAATAATTGATTTTAATAAACTACATTATACATCCTGGCCATCTGCTTTCATTTGTATTTCATGTACTCCAACTACTTTCTTCTTGCCGACGTATTTAACAATTCAAATATGGTTTAAAACGCAGGATGCCACCCATAATCTTGTTACTCATAAAAAACCAACCACACTTAGTTAGTGTTGCCGTTTTCGAAAAAATTTACAGCTTTCACTTTTAAATGAAACAGAACCTGAGGGTGTGGATAAATTAAATTTTATAGTGTAAATTTTTTGGCGTCTGTTCCCGCAAAGGGAAATAATTTAGACAAGTAGCAAGGGAGATTTTCTATAGCGAACCATTCGTGAAAGCACGAATCCGGGCGGCGGATAACAAATGCAGCCTTTTTGATAAACTGTTTTGAATGATTTATTAAAAAGTACCGTTTATAAGAATATCACATAACAGAAATTTAAACGACTAAAAATTGAACTAATATAATTCCGATTTCTTTTAAACAGGGTGGTTAAACATTTATAAAGTAACAGTCTACTGGTTAAACCACCCGTTAAAAAGGGGAACGTTTTTGGCAAATTCAATGTAAAAGGATTAAGGTAAAATAAACACCCACTGCTTTCAATGAAATTAAATGCAGTTTAGTTGAATATTTCTGCATGCTGATGGAAAAACTGTTCCAGGCATTAGCTGGTCCTGCAGATGTAGCCTAACTTTATAAGCAGTAATGCCATGGCTATTTCACCATAAAAGAGAAACCAGTTACTGGATAAAAGCATTTGCATTATATGCACTGGTGGAAGCCTGTATCCAACTGTTATTCTTTTTTATACTGAATAATTTTGGAACAAGACTCATAAGCCTCATCGAATTTCACCTGGTGATGTGGGTGTTTCAATGCCTGCTTATATTCCCCATCTGGTGGGTGGCATGGAAAATAAAGCAACAGAAATTACTGATACAGGTTGTTGTAAATATTGCATTCTACCTTTTGTACAGTTATGTTTGGTTTGGGCCGGTACAGCAGGCAATAAATTTTTTCTATACTCATTTGCAGCAGATAACCCGCCCTGAAGCGCATCGGTTAAAAGCCCTCCTGGACAGCGGCAGCAATGCTTCCTATATCAATTATCAATTACTCAAACATGCCTTCCGTTTATCATGGTTTTACCTTGCCGGCTATTTCTATAATTACCGGCAAGAAGAAAAAAAAAGATTAGAGCTGGCAATTGCAAATGAGGAGCTACAGCTAAAATTATTGAAATGGCACCTTAACCCTTCTTTTTATTTTAAAACAATTAATCATCTCTATATGGTGGCGGCGGAAAAACCAATAAATACTACCAGCTCAATTTTGCAATTGGCAAAAGTGATGGAGTACGTTATTTATGAAGCCAAAGAAAAATTGATTTATGTAAAAAAAGAAATTCGCTTTCTTAATAATTATATAGAACTGGTAAACCAGCAAACAGATAGCAGGGTAAAGTTTGAGTTATCTGTAACAGGTGAGCATACTAAATTAAAAATAGCACCACTGATACTTGCAGGGCTTATTGATAAGCTGACTGCCGGTAATGATGATAAAGTAGAAAATGTTTACAAGGTCCATCTCCAGTTTTCCGGAGAAGAAATGCAGCTAATAGTAAACACCCGGTTCGGCAGGCATGGAACTGGGTTTTTACCTGGCGATGATGATTTGCAGAAACGGTTGAAAGAACTTTATGCTGAACGGTTTTCTTATTATTATACTGCGGAAAGTAATCAATTAAAACTTTGTTTGCTGCTCGATGAAGAAAGATAAATTTACGATAACGGATGCTGTAGTTTCTGGTAAAGAAAGTTACCCGAACCGAAAATTCTGGTTACGGGCTTTTGCTGTTTACGCAGGTGCAGAAGCAGTGTACATTGTTATAAATTATTTTACCACAAGGAGTATATGCAGTAGCTGCGTAATGCCCCCCTCTTTTTATATCAGCCAATGGATTATTAACCTTCTGTTTACTGCTTTACTGTGGTATTGTCTTTACAGGTTTTATCATCAGCCGTTGTGGATTATAATTACAGGAAATATTTTATTATTTGTTGCATATTATTTTCTCTGGTTATGGATGCTGTACCTCCTTATACATTCAGGCCGGCAATGGCTTACAGGAAATATCGTTGTCCTCAAAACATTCCGCAGTCTTATTTACTGGTCGTGGTTTGATATTGGAAAATATGTACTAAAGCTGTCTATTTTTTATGTGCTGAAATTTTACTTTGAGTACAGGAGTGCCGAAAAACAAAGCATACAACTGGCCGTAATAAATAAAGACATGCAATTGAATTTACTGAAGCAGCAATTGAGCCCTCATTTTTATTTTAATACGCTGAATAATATTTATGGTCTTGCAAGAAGCAACAGTGCAAGGCTCTCCGGCGCATTAAGCCAGTTGGCAGATATTATGCGGTATGTAATTACAGATTGCAACCAGCCAAAGGTGTTACTGAGACAGGAAGTAAATTTTTTGCAAAGCTATATCGCATTGGAAAAACTGCGGTATGAGCAAAACACTTTTATAGAAATGAGCGTAGAAGGCAAGACCGGTGAGCAGACAATTTTACCCTTACTTCTTATACAGTTTGTAGAGAATGCTTTTAAACATGGCATGAAGGAGAAATCGGAGAGAAGCTGGATGAAAGTGAATATGATTATTCATGAAAATGACCTGCTGTTTAAAGTAAACAATAGTTTTTATGACACAAACGCTGCTGATGGCATTGGTATCAACAGTGTAAAACATATCCTGAACCTCCAGTACGAAGGAAAGTATGATATGAAAATGCTCCATAAAGACAACCAATTTTCAGTAACTTTAAAACTCAACCTGTCATGAAAAAAATCAGTTGTGCTGTAATTGATGACGAGCCAATTGCCCGTAACATACTGGAAGATTTTATTATCCAGGATGACCGGCTCTTATTGAATGGTAATTATAAAAATGCAAAAGAAGCATTAAAAGAAATCACCACTCAGCCTATTGAATTGGTTTTTCTGGACATTAATATGCCAGGGCTTACCGGTTTCCAGTTTTTAAAATCAATGACTAATCCACCGGCAGTAATTTTTACCACTGCTTACCGGGAGCATGCAATGGAAGGTTTTGATGCCAATGCCATTGACTACCTACTAAAGCCTATTGCCATAGAACGATTTTTGCTGTCAGTAAATAAAGCCTGGAAATTTTTACGGCCTGCATCTGTGGAACCAATACCAGCATCAGTTACAAACGAAAACAATAATTTCTTTTTTGTAAAAGCAGATGGAGGCCTCGTAAAAATTTTCTTTAATGAAATATTATTTATCGAAGCATTGAAAGAATATGTAAAGATTGTAACAAAAGATAAATCTGTTATTACTTATCACAGCATCTCCGGCCTGGAAGAAAAATTACCTTCCGGAAAATTTTACCGGATACACCGCTCCTACATTGTAAACATAAAAGCTATTACCAGCATTGAAGGCTTTGCCGTTAAAATAGAAAAACTTGAACTCCCCATCAGCCGCAACGAACGGGATGCTTTTGTAGATCTGGTAGCGAGCGGCAAAATCATTTGCAAATAAATTTTCTTTCGTTGAAAGAATCCTGCTTTTTGTAGAAAAGTAAATACCTCCTGCACGTCAGTTGAATTTTTTTCTCTTTCTGTTGAAAAGACTGGTTTCTCTTTTTCAACAATTAATAGTTTTATGGCGGGTTCTGGTGGTAGTTGCCCATTCACTTTAAAACTTAAGGTCATGAAAAAAATCTTATTCCCTTTGCTGTTATCAATAACGTTAATCATCATTTCTTTTAAACCGGTTAACGATAAAGCTGAAATAAGCCTTTACTGAATTTCAGGTAAACTCACCCTTTAGTTCACATTTGTCTGCTGCTACAAATTTTAATGCTGTTTTGTTTGAAGACCTTATAAATAAGAAAATGAAAAACTTGGTAAAGGGTTATGCTATTGTGATTGGTGATAAGTATGGTATTAAAGCCAGGGCTGAAGATGGATGGGCGCAGGACCCCGACGATGGGAATGTAAAGATGACCACAAAAATACCGAGTTGCATAGGTTCCGTTACAAAGATGATATCGGCCACTGCATTACTTAACTTACTTGAAGCAATGCCGGGTGTAAAATTAGATGACCCCATATTTTCCAAACTGCCAAAAAAGTGGCAGCAAAAATATAAAGGCTCAAGGGTTGAATGTCTGACCTATCGCCAGTTGCTGCAGCACAGGTCCGGTTTCAGAAAAAGCGACGACGTGAACAACCTTGATTCAATGGCGACACTTGGGAAATCCTGCCCGTTCACTGCTTCCCGTGATTATAACAATTCCAATATATCGCTGCTCCGCTATTTAATTACCGGGCTTGCCTATCCGCAGGAAGTAGCAGGAATTGAAAAAAAATTAGAAGGGCTTTCTTTTGATAAATATTCAACACAGGCAAATATTGATTACAGTTTTCCGTATGAACGTTACGTTAAAAAAAATATTCTTGATAAAGGATTAGTTCCTCTTATTGCCAGTTGCCGGCCTCAGCCTGACTTTATGCCCAAAGTGGCAAAAGGCTATAGTGACCGAAATGATAAAAATGGGGAACTCACGACTACAGAAACAAATATTCATTGTGCCCCACAAGGCAGTTGGTATTTTTCCGCTGAGATGCTTGTGCATTTTGGACGGACATTATTATACAGCAACAACTATCTCACTAATACAACACAAAAAATGTTGTTTGATGCAGATAAACCTGATGAGCGGCTGGGATGGGCCAGTTATAAAACCCATGATGCTTTTGGAAAGGAAACAGGCCAGTCAAAATGGCCCTGGCATGATGGTGCCCAGAACGGATATTTTGCCTTGCTGATGCAGCTCCCCAATGGCTACGTGGGGACTGTAATGGTTAACAGCAGTAAGAACCTTGACAGCGACAAAGATGCAACAGGCACTGTACCGTACCTGGTGGATGTATTAATAAATTCTTTTTACGAAGCAACACACAGCGGGCCGGTGGCCGAAATTGCAAAGCATGGAATTGCTGAAAGTAAGTATCAGGAGGAATTTAATATGATATGGAATTCCGGTTATTATCCTGTATGGGTGGATGCTTATGATGTAGGGGGCAAAACTTTTTTCAACACCATCTTCAGGCCCAACAAAGATAATTTTGATGTGAAAGTGAAGCATGATATGACCAAAGAAAGTTACGGCCAGGAGTATAATGAATGGGTGAAACAAAAAGGCTACCGGCTTCAGCAAATAGATAGCTACAATGATGCCGGTAAGCTAAAGTTTGCCGCAATTTTTATTAAAAAGCCCGGGCAACCACAGGCACAACCTGCCTATCATGGCCTGTCGCCGGAAGAACATCAAACCTTATTTGATAAATATACCGGCGAAGGTTATGTACCGGTAAATGTTTCTGTAACATCTGTTGGCGGCAAAAGATATTATACTGCATTTTATGAAAAAATAAATGTTGGCGGCGCTGTACTTAAAAGTTTTTTAAGCCAGCAGGAATACCAGGATATGTATGATGATATGGATAAAAAGCGCTGGGAACAGGTTTATATCAATGCCTATCATCATGATGGACAAACAAGATTTTCTGTAATCTGGTATCAGAACTCCGGATTTTCATCACAATCAGCAACCAGAAAATCAAGTATCGATGGTTATCAGGATAAATGGGAAGATAATACCAGCAAGGGATTTCTTACCCGTTGTATAACCGGATATGATGAAGGCAGCAAGCATTGGTTTGCGGCAAATTGGGTTAAATAATATGTAACTGTTAAAAGAATTAATATGAAAAAGATAATCTTTATGCTGGTGACAGCAATAATGCTGTTTGCATCAGGCAACATCTATGCACAGTCTTCAACAAATAAAATTACATCATCAGATGAACCGACTCCGGCAAACGTTTTAAAATGGACGAAAGAAGTGTTACCAAAAATGGAAGCATTAGTGCCAAAGCTGGAGAAAATAAAAGCAGCAAACCCAGGTAAACCGGCTTCGGATGTACTTCATTTATTAGCAACGGTAAATCAGTTAAAAGAAATAAAGAAACAAGGAACAAAGCTGAAAGCAGCAGAGGCGAGAAGATACTATGACCTAATTGCAGCAACAGTTAACAGTTTTTACATAGACTGTAAATCAAAAAATGGAAATGTTTGTTGCGTAGATTGCCACAATCACGGAATTCTTGGCATCTGGTGTTTTGCCAATTGTTTTGTAATCCGGTTTCCGGGAATAGATTAAAAATATAAACGTGGCCAAAGTAATAAACAATAACAGCATGCTAAAATTGCAGCATGAAAAGAAATTTAGTAAAACTAAATACATCAACTGGTGACTACCTGGTTGGCACCAGTGCCATTATATGGATAAAGGCCTCGTCTGATTATTTAAAACTGTTTTTTAATGATGGTAAAATGCTGGTAACTGCAAAGCGGCTCTAGTGGTCTGAAAAAAAATTAGGCAACGGCATTCAAATGGAGAATGGAGAAATTGTGCAGGTTTTCAGAAGGAAAAGAAAAATGGTAGTCACTAAGTTTCTGAATTTATTTATCATTGGTTTTCTTTTTTATTTTATACGCTATTCTCAAAATGTAGGCATCGGTCCTTATACATCTCACGCATGTGCTGCGTAGGTGTGGTAAGCACAAACAAAGAAATGGCAATTCCCTCCATGACTACTCCAAAAAAATACCGGGTTCCAGCCCTAATTTTCCGCATTGCTGCGCCACAATTGCAAGCCCAGATGGCAGAAACGTTGCTATACACCAGCGGCGGTACAATGTAATATTGATGCTTGCGGAAACTGTGCGTCCGGTTCCGGGATTTTGTTTCCCCCATTCAATTTGCTTACTCA